>JABDJY010000090.1 GCA_013003285.1 Alphaproteobacteria bacterium
ATATGGAGCCGCGCGGCGCCATCGGCGTCTATGACGAGCGCGAGGACCGCTTCACCCTGCACGCCGATGTGCAATATCCCCACCGGGTGCGCCAATTGCTGGCCGAGAAAATTTTCTCGATCCCGGAACAGAATATTCGCGTGGTCGCACGCGATGTGGGTGGCGGCTTCGGCACCAAGGGCTGGCAATATGCCGAGCACCGTCTGGTTTTATGGGCGGCGCGCAAAGTGGGCCGGCCGGTCAAATGGGCGTGCGAACGCAGCGAGGCCATTCAGGCCGACGAGCACGGCCGCGACAATGTCACCGAAGCCGAGCTGGCGTTCGACGGTAATGGCAAAGTCGTGGGACTGCGGGTCAATACGGTGGCCAATATCGGCGCCTATCTATCGGCGATCCGCAATCTGCTCGCGGCCTTCACCAATGTCGGCACGCTGATCGGCGTCTACGATATTCCGGCTGCTCATGTGACCGTACGCACCGTGCATTCGAACACCAATCCGACGGCGCCCTATCGCGGCGCCGGACGGCCGGAGGCGACCTTCGTGATCGAACGCATGTTCGACGAGGCCGCCCGCGAAATGGGTATCGACCCGGCCGAGTTGCGGGCGCGCAACATGATTGCGCCGGACGCCATGCCGGTCAAAACCGCGCTGGGTCTGAACTATGACTGCGGCGAGTTTGCCCACAATCAGGCCGAAGTCTTGAAGATGGCCAACTATGACGATTTCGCCCGCCGGCGCGAGGAAGCCGCGGCGCGCGGCAAGCTGCGGGGTATCGGCATCGCCAATCCGATCGAGCGGGCGGCGTCGCCAGCGCCCGATTTCGCCGAAATCCGGTTCAGCACCGATGGCTCTGCGACCATCCTGATGGGGACCAAGAGCCAGGGGCAGGGGCACGAGACGGTCTATAAGCAGATCGTCGGCGAGCGGCTGGGCCTGGGGCCTGCCGAGATGCGGGTGATCGACGGCGATACAGACCGGGTCGCTTTCGGCATGGGAACCATGGGATCGCGCTCGACGGTGATCGGCGGCTCGGCGCTTTATTATGCGGCCGACAAAGTCATCGACAAGGCGACGGAAGTCGCTGCCCATTTGCTCGAGGCCAGCGCCGCGGATATTGAATTCGCCGACGGAAAATTCACCGTCGCCGGCACCGACCGGGAGATGACCCTGAAAGAGGTGGCGAAGGCTTCATTTCTGCCGGCGAAGATACCGCCCGGCATGGAACCGGGTTTGTTCGAGTCCGCCACCTTCGTGCCCGACGATGACACCTATCCCAATGGAAGCCATATGTGCGAGGTCGAGATCGACCCCGACACCGGCACGATCGAGATCGTCGGCTATTGGGTGGTCGACGATGTGGGCACCATGATCAACCCGACCATTGTGAAGGGACAGATCCATGGCGGTATCGCCCAGGGGGTCGGACAAATTCTGATGGAGCAGGTCGCCTACGACAAGGATAGTGGGCAGTTGCTCAGCGGATCGTTCATGGACTATGCGATGCCGCGGGCCGATAATTTCAGCACCTTCGATGTGGCCAGCAACGATGTGCCGACCCAGCGCAATCCGCTCGGCGTGAAGGGCGCGGGTGAGGCGGGTACGGTCGGCGCCATGCCGTCGCTGATGAACGCGATCATGAACGCTCTGGCGCCTGTCGGCGTCACTGACCTTGAGATGCCAGCGACACCGGAACGGGTGTGGCAGGCCATCGCCGCGGCGAGAAGCTGACAAGACGGACCCTATGAGCCAAGCGATCCCCACGGCAGCGGCACAGCGCAAGGTCAAGCGCAAGTCGATCTTTGGGTATGCTTATTTAGTGACGCCGGGCTTGGCGTTGATGGGGTTGGCGTTGTTCGATGCGATCACCGAAGACCAGTGGTATATGTTTGCGGGAATCTCCGCGCTGCTGGTCGTCTTCCTGTTCTACTTGCCGCTAATGAGCCATTTCCGCTGCGCCAATTGCAAGCGGTTCTTCCGCTACGAAACGCTCGGCCTCGATTCAGGCGATACGGTCTATCGGTGCGTTGCATGCGAACATACGCGGCAGGTCCGCGAATGGTGCGGTATGACCGACATCGTAAAATCAGGACGCTGTTTAATCCGCAAATGAGCGCGATCTGTATCTCGACTGGACGGGTGCGGCAGCGAGACGGCCTGGACTATGTCCGGAGTGCCAACACCGCCACATATACTTCACCCCCGAATGCTGGCTCGAGGTTCGATTCCCGTTGGATCAATTGGGCAAATTCCCTAATCCTGGGTCGATTGTTTAATTTAGAAAAGGGGTCACCGAACGAGCCCTCGTAGAGATAGTCGAGCTCAATCTCTTCGGCCATCTTTCTAATTTGCCAGCGGCTCAAGGGCGTAATGTGTCCGGATTCGACGTAGTCTTTGTCGGCGAACCACATATGATTGCCCGACCGGCAAAAAAGCGCCTTCGAAACCGGATTGTCGGTATTCGGTGTAGTGAGAAGGATTTTCCCTCCATCGGGTTTGCAAAGTTTCGCTGCCTCGCGCAAAAAATGCCTCGGGTTCTCGACATGCTCAATGATTTCGATGGCCGTAACCAGGTCGGTGTGAAGCGCCAGAACTTGTGAATAATCGCCGTTCAGGTCGGTGCGAATAAAATTTACAGAATCGTGGAGTTGGAAGTTTTCCGCGACATAGTCGACAGCGGTGGGCTCGAAACCCATGTCGCGCAACCTGGAGACCATGGCTCCGGTTCCCGCACCGAGATCGACTGCGGTACCACGGCGGTTGCTATATCGGCCGATGATGTCGCCAACGTGATTGTGCAGACCGGGTGTCGTGTGAATGCGTAATCCGTTGTAAATATTGCTTCGTCCACCCACGCCTTCCGCTGGAGGTTGTTGGTACTGGCCAACAAGAATGGTGGGCTTTCCGTCGTCGCTTTTGTCATTGCCTTTATCAACCATCGCACCACCTATTCGGTATATCCTTTGACTGCCTCGGCGCTGAATTCCATGCCGTGACCAGGCCGGTCGGGCGGCGCCATCATACCGTCGACGATTTGCGGCGGATCGACCCATAGATCGTCGGGGCTGCCGGCTAGAAACTCCACCAAGGCCGCATTGGGAATCGCCACGAGAACGTGGATCGACAGTTCCGGGACCAGATGGGGCGCGATCTGCACGTCATAGGCGGCGGCGAGATGGGCGATTTTCATCATCTCGCTAAAGCCGCCGCAGCGATGGATGTCAGGGTTGAGAAACTGCGCCGCCTTATTGTCGATAAGGTCGCGGAAGCCGTAGCGGGTGTACTCGTTCTCACCGGTCGCCACCGGAGTGGTGATGGCGCGAGCCACCTCGGCGCATTGGGTGATATTGTCGGCCAGCACCGGCTCCTCGTACCAATAGAGCGCGCAATCCTCCAGTTGATTGGCGACGCGGATATTGGTCGCCACGTCCCAGCGCTGATTGGCGTCCACCAGAATTTCCATATCGTCGCCCAGCGCCTTGCGCACTTCGCGCACCCGGGTGACGATCTCCATCAGGTTTTACCGCCCGAGCTTGAATTTATAATGGCGGCAACCTTGGTCGCGGAAGCCTTCGGCCTCGGTGATGATTTGATCGATCGTATAGGGCAGAAACCCGCCGCTGCCATAGACCGGCACCTTGTCAGCGTGCGCGCCCAGCAGACGCCACACCGGCTGGTCCATCGACTTGGCCAGAATGTCCCACAGGCCGATATCGATGACGCTGATGGCATAGACCGGCACGCCCTTTTTGCGAATGCCCCGGTCGTTTTCGTACATCTTCTGCCACAGCCGCCCCACATCGCGCGGATCCTCGCCGATCATCAGCGGGATCAGGCTTTCTTCCAGATAGGCGCGCACCGAATTCGCGCCGAAGCCGCCGACCATCATGGTGTAGCCGAGCCCCTCGATGCCGTCGTCGGTCTCGATCCGCGCCACGATATAGGTGTTCGACGCGTAGTATTCTGATACCGGTGGGCCGTTCGGCACGTTCATGGTGGAGGCGGTGATCTTGGTGATTTTCATGAGCTGTAACTCCAGTGTCGAACCCGATACGTCATCGCGCGAACCGCAATAGAATGGCGCCCGAGAGGGTGATGACCGTTGAGGCGACTTTCGCCAAATCGAGCCTCTCTTTGAGAAAAAATACGCCGATTAACAAGGCGAAGATAATGCTGGTCTCGCGCAGCGCTGTCACCAGGGCAATCGGCGCCTGGGTGAATGCCCAGATCACCAAAGCGTAGGCGATGAAGGAGGCGCCGCCGCCGACGACCAACGCCGGAACCGCATCGATATGAATGCGCCGGATAAGTCCCGGTTTTGCTATCGCCATAATGATGGAGAAGACGAACGCATTGATGAGAGAGAGCCAGGCATAGAAGCCCAATGCTGTGCCGGCCTGCCGCGCGCCCAACCCGTCGACCAGGGAATAGCCGGCGATAAAACACCCGGTGGCGAAGGCCAGCATCGCCGCCCGGGAATTTCGCAGCCCGTCTTTCTGGCGCACCAGGCTCAGGCTCATTACGCCGACTGCGATCATGAGGATCGCCAGTACCTCCACCGAGGAGAGCGCAACGCCGAGGAATACCACCGAAACGCCGGCGACCAACAAGGGCGAAGTACCTCTGGCGATGGGATAGACCTGGGTTAAATCGCCGAACCGGTACGAGGTTAGCAGGAATAGTTGATAGCCAATGTGCAGTGCCGCGCCGGCGAATAGATAGGGCCAGCTTGCTGGATCGGGGAGCGGCGCGATGAAGGCCGCAACCAGGGCGATGGGGGCATGGCCGAGAACGATCGCGGTCATGCCCAAATGCTTGTCATGGCCGCTCTTCATGACGGCGTTCCACACGGCATGCAAAACCGCGGCGCCGATGACGGCAAAAAATACCGTGAGTTCCAAAATCGATACTCCCCAGCGGAATCTAGCACCGCACGGGGCGGGAAAGACAGCGCGGAGGCCGACTGAAATTTTCTGGAATTATCTGATGGTGATTGGCGCCTGCCCGTAAGGCTGCGCTAAAACCGGCTAGTCGAAGAGGCTGTCGATATCGTCTTGCGAAAGGCCCTCGCCGTCGAGTTGCGGGCCGTTCAACAGAGCATCTTCTTCGGAGATTTCTTCACCGGCGACTTCGACCTCGGCCGTTTCCTGTTCGCCGAGTAGGTGCTTCAGGGTCTCGACCCGTTCTTCGACGAAGGTAATCGATTTGGCCACCCGGCCGACACGTTGACCTGTAATATCCTGAAACGAGCAGGCCTCGAAGACGTCGCTGGCATTCTCGTTGAGCTTATCCAGCAGGCCGATGAGTTCCGGGTCTTCGATTTTTTCGCGGAGCTGTGCAACGACTGCACCGTTGCTCTCCATCGCTTCCATGATGGTCTCAGTCGCCGATTCAGTCGCCTTGACCACCGCGTGCATCTGATCGCCCATGCTCTCGAAATCGTCGGTCTGCTCGGCCGGTCGGTCGATCGCCGCGACTTCCTGGCGGGCCCGCGTAATATATCGCGAGAGACCGTCGAGTTCCTGTTTCAAGCGCAGCATCGGTTTCTCCGTTTGGTCAGCTTGTCTCCAACTCCGCCTGCCGGCATCTGTGCGCGGTAGCGAAACTGGAGATAGAAGATGGAACAACTTTATCAACGGAACTTTAAAATCAGTAAAAACTGATCGTTAACGCCGGTTAATACTCTTATGATCGGGCTACTGAGGTTAGGTTTACTGCGGCGCTAAGGCCGGATAGCAAAGCTTTAGGGACGCCGCAAGCCTGCGCGCCTAAAGAATGCAGGACGGCAAAGATATGTTGGGGAAGGAGAGTTTCAGATGAAATTTGTGCGCTTTAATGGGGGAACCACCGGGCTGTTGGTCGGCGATTCTGTCGTCGACATCGGCGCGGCACGCGCCAGCTTGGGATCGCCTGGTACTGAAACGCTTGGGCGTCTGCTGCCCGGCGATGGCAGCGGAAGCTGGAACGAGATGATCGCCCATTGGGACGAGGCGCGCGAACCGCTAAGCGATTTGGCCAATAGGGCGGCCGATGGCGGGGTCGACGGCATGGTGCCGTTATCGTCGGTTCGCCTTGTGGCGCCGCTGCCCGACCGGCGCAACCGGATCATCGCCCTGGGCGCCAATGTGGCGGCCCATGCGGTCAACGCGTTCAAGGCCATCACCGGCGAGGAATTCACCGAAGACCATTTTCTGAAGGATCAGCGCGACGGTCTGCCGCCCTGGGGTTTCCTGATCATGCCCGAGACGGTGGTCGGACCCGACGCCGACGTCGCGCCCGAAGCCGGCGTGCAAAAGTTCGATTACGAGGTCGAGGTGGGAGTCATTCTGGCGTCCGGCGGCCGCCGAATCACATCTGATGATTTCAATGTCTGGGGCTTTACGGTTTGGAACGATCTGTCGATCCGCGATCCCCGTCTGGGTATCGGCCCGCCCATTCATCGCGGCGCCTTCAACTGGGCGCTGGAGAAGAACTTCGATACCGGTAATGCTTGTGGTCCCTGCGTCGTCGTCGACGAAGGCTATGACGTCAACAATCTGCGCTGTGTTATGCGCGTTAATGACGAAGTGCGCCAGGACTGGTCGACATCCGACATGATCTATGGCTTCGCCGAATCCGCGGCGTATCTGTCGCGCTATGTGGAACTGGCGCCGGGCGACATTATTTGTTCCGGCACCGGCCCGGGGACCGCAGTGGAAAGCGGCGCCGACGGCAACCGCTGGCTACAGCCCGGCGACCGGCTGGAGGCGGAAGTCGAGGGCGTGGGTATTCTCGTCAATAATGTCGTCGAGTGGCAGAACCCCTAGCCGAGAGGGTGCCATAGACGTCGAGGCCGGTCGCGCCCATCATCGGGTGTCACTTGAGAGGGGAGTAGGGAATGGTAAGGTTCACACGCGAGGAAATTGTCGGGCGGCTGCGCGCGGTCCGGGCCGCTGACGGGGTCTTGTTCGACGCGTTCTGCGGGTCCGGCATCACCGCCAAGATGGCGGCGCGCGGCGGCGCTGACATGGTGACCACCCATATCCTGGCCTTCTTTCGCATGCAGGGGCTGAGCTCCATGGCTGGCTATCTGCCCATCGGCGACGCCAACGCCATCACGCTGGAGATCGGCGAGCGCTATCTGGCGAATGTGGTGCCCGATTGCCCGGTCATGGCCGGCATCCTTTGCGGCGACCCGACCCGCGACATGCGCCGCTTCGTTCATACATTGGCCGAGGGCGGGTTCGACGGCATCATGAACTGCCCCACCGTGGCGCTGATCGACGGCCAATACCGCAAAGATCTGGAAGAGACCGGACTGGGCTATGGCCACGAGATCGATATTCTGGGCTATGCCAGCAGCCAGGGCATTTTCACCAAGGCGTTCTGCACCACGCCCGACGAGGCGTTGGCCATGGCCGAGGCCGGGGTCGACAATATCATCGTCCATTTCGGCAACAGCTCGGGGGGCTCCATCGGGTCGGCCACGGTGATGCAGCTCGACGGCATGGTCGAGCGAACTGCGGCGATTTGCGATGCCTTGGAGGGACGGTTTCTCGACGCCCTCATCACCGTCCATGGCGGCTCCATCGAAGCGCCGGAGGATTTTGCGGCGCTGCTCCACCGGGTGCCGCGCCTCGACGGCTATATCGGCGGCTCGTCCGCCGAGCGCTTCCCCATCGAAGATTCGGTGCCCAAGGCGGCGGAAGCGTTCAAGGCGGTGCGGCGGAGTTAGCCGTCCTCACCCCCGTCGTCGGAAAATACCGTCATAGAAGGTGTAGAGCACAACCAAAATCAGGATATCGCCGATTGGGCTGGTGAAGACCGACCACCATTCCTTGTCCTCGAAGATGACCAAGGCGCGGCGCAGATTTTCGTCGGCCAGGGGCCCCAGCAGAACGGCCAGGACCATGGGCGCCACGGGAAAGCCGAAGCGGTGCAGCACATAGCCGGCAACGCCAGCCGATAGCATCAGATAGACGTCGAAATAGCTCAGCCGTACCGCGAAGGCGCCGATCACGCAGACCGGGATGATCATCGGCAGGATTAGCGTTTGCGGCAGGCTGAAGAGCTTGACGCAGGGCTTAATCAGCACGATGGCCATGCCGTACATCAGGAAATTGGCGATGATCAGGCCGATATAGATGAAGAAAATCAGCCCCGGATTTTCGGTCTGGATGGTCGGGCCGACCACCACGTTTTTGAGTTCTAGCGCGGCAAGGATGGCTGCCGCTGCCGCATTGCCGGGGATGCCGAGGGTAAGTGTCGGCAGCATGGAGCCGCCGATATTGGCGTTGTTGGCGACCTCGGCGCAGACGATGCCTTCGTAGCTGCCCTTGCCCCATTTCTTCTGCTCTTCCTTGCTCGCCCGCCGGCGGCCGATATCGTAGGAGAAGAACGAGGCCACATTGGCGCCGGCGCCAGGGATGGCGCCGACGATGGTGCCAATCAGGCCGGAGCGGACAGCAGCGCGGGAATACTTAAACAGGGTGCGCATGGGCGGCACTACCCGGCCCACCTGGGTGGGAATACCGGTGGGGCTATCCTGCGGCAGCACCCGCAACACTTCGGCCAGGCCGAACAGGCCGATCAGTAGCGGGATATAGCTGATGCCGTCATCAAGGGTGAAGGAACCGAAGGTGAAGCGCGATACGCCGTGGATGGAATCCAGACCAACGAAGGCAATCAGCAGACCGATCCAGCCCGAGATCCAACCCTTCAGCGGTTTTTCGCCGGACGCCATGGTGCCGGAAATGGCGATGCCCCACATGGCGAGGAGGAACATTTCCCACGACCGGAATTCGAGCGCCAGGGTGAGCAACAGCGGGATGAAGGAGATCAGCAGGACGATGCCGACCCAATTGCCCATGAACGACGCGGCAATCGCGGTGCCGAGCGCCAGACCGCCTTCGCCGCGCTGGGCGAGCGGATAGCCCTCCATCATGGTCGGCACCGCGTCCGGCGTGCCGGGGATATTGATGAGGACGGCCGATATGGCGCCGCCGAACACGCTGCCGGTATAGACGCCGAGCATGAACATGATGGCGACGCTCTGGCTCATGCCGGTCGATAGGCCGATCAACAAGGCCATGGCCATGGTCGTCGATAGTCCCGGCAGTGCCCCCCAGATAATACCCAGGGTCACGCCGAGCAGTGCAGTTCCAATCATCAGCGGCGTCAGCGCCAGCAGAACTTGCTCCATCAACATGGCGTCAGCCCACCGCCGGCAAAAGGATATGGAAGGCGTAGCGGAAAATACCGGCCAGGAAGAAAATCATCAGGATACTGAACAGCCCGCACTTCCAGATAGGTGCCCGCCAGAAGAACCACAGGATCGCCGCCAAGATGGGCATTGAGATGGCCTCCCAACTGGAGAACTGAAACACAAAGAATGGGGTTGGCAGGCGCAGGTTGAAGCTGATTTGGCCGGCCAGGAAGATGTAGAAAACAAGCACCGCGATCAGTAGCAGGGTGCGGCGGGCTTCCTGTTGCGACAAATAGTTCTGCGCGCCGGCGCGCGCTGCCGCGAAATAGTCTTTTGACCCGCCATCGCGAATGGCGCCGACACCCAAGCCGATGGCCATGGCCAGGAGGCTTAGACCCGTTAGGAAGGGCAAGAGGCCCGGTGCCGTATAGATAGACGTGGGCACTTCCAGGCGCAGCGAAAACGCCATGGCGGTGATAGCCAGTATCCCGATAACCACCGCGGCGCCGAGATCCTTGCGTGGCGTTGTACGCTCGCCGCCACCTTCTTCACCGGTGAAGTGCGCCTTTTCCTCCGGCGGTTCGGAAGACTCATTCTGGGTCATAGATTTCGTCCGAAAGCCCGTGCGAAAACACAAGTGTTGGCGGGCCGCGGCGATTGCGCGGCCCACCCGTCACTTCATAGTCAATGCTCGTTTTGTGAGCGATCAGCTACCCGCGAGCGGCAGCGGCTTATAACCTTTCGGTGGCCACCACTTGTCGAACTCGGCGGGATCCGGAAGACCCAGTTCTTCCGGCGTTTTGGCGCCAGGGACGTTGAGCTTCTGGAATGTGTTCGCGGTCACCGCCTCAAGGAACGCCGCGCGACGGTCGGCTTCCTCGCCCAGCTTGATGTCGATGAAAAGCTTACGTTTCTTCACGACTTCCTTGAATGAGTCGGAATTGACCGCGGCGACAAAGGCGTTCTGCACCGCCTGGATAACCTCGATCGGCGCGTCGCGGCGGATACCGATATTGTAGATGCCGCTGAACGGCAGATCGTTCTTGATCTGCGGCAGGAAATTACCCACCGACGGCATCACCGTACCGTCTTCCAGTTTGATGTCTTCCGGTCCGGTCTGCTGCAAGTTGCGCAGCTTACCGGCGCGCACGAATTCGATATGCTCGTGGACGCCGCCGCCGGCAATATCGACTTCGCCGTTGAGGCCAGCCAGTGTGGCCGGCTTGCCGCCCTTATAGGGAACATATTTGAGCTCGACACCAGCCGCCTGCGCGACGATGGCGGCCAATTCGTGCCACAAACCGCCTGAGCCGGAAGTTGAGATGGTGACTTCGCCCGGGCGCTTGCGCGCTTCCGCGATGACGTCTTCGAACTTCTTGAACGGGGACTCAGGCCGTACCGACCAGCTGGCCAGCGATGTGCCGGCTTGCATGTAGTACCAGTCTTCCCACGACTTCGATTCCGCACCACCTTTTACGCGGGCGAACTTATTGTAATTTGCCGCGCCCAGCCAGGTGTAGCCGTCGCTCGACTTGTTCAAAACGAACTTTGTCGCCACGCCGCCGACGGCGCCGGGCTTATTGACGACGTCGATTTGCCAATCCATTTGTTTCGCCATCTCGGCCGACAATGCCCGCAGTACGGTATCGGTTCCGCCACCGGCGGAGTACATAACCACCGCGGTGATGGGGCGTTCAGGCCATTCCGCTTGGGCGACCGAGGGTGTTACCGCCATTGCGGCCACACTCGCGGCAATAAGAAGTTTTGTCTTGGTAAGCATGATCAGTGCTTCCTCCATGTTTCACACTAGAATGGTTCGCTGCGTGATCCGCAGTCTTTTGAGTTTGTGAGTTTGCGATGTTTCGCCCTTCAATCTTATATAAGACCTAAGGCGATGTCACGGCGCTGTGATGTCTCGGCGCTTGCCATGTGACGAACCAGGTATCGGGGCAATCTGCAGCTGACCGCCATGAGTAAATTCACAACCGAGAACGAAGCAGACGACTCCTCTACGCGTTCGGCGTTGCCCTATGCCATGATTGTCGCCGCGGCGATGATCTTGGCTTCGAACCATATCCTTGCGCGCTATCTCAATGGCGTCTTACCCCCGATGGGTCTGGTATTCTGGCGCATGGCGATCGGGTCGATCGTCATCCTACCCTTCGCCTATCGTGGGGTATTGATCCACCGACGATTGATCCTTGCCCATTGGAAACTGTTTGTGGTGATGGCCTGCCTGTTCGTGCCCTTGGGCAACGGAATGATCTATGCGGCCTATAACTTTACCACGGCCCTTAATGGCGGAGTGGTATCCACCGCTCAACCGGCGCTCACGGTTCTGCTGTCCTGGTTATTGTTCCGCGACATTATCAATGTGAAGCAGGGCGCTGGCATCTTCATCGCCGCATTTGGTGTGTTGTTCATTATCACCCGTGGTGTGCCGACGAACCTGTTGTCCTTTCAGCCGAATGTCGGAGACCTATTGATTTTGATCGCGACTGTGTTCGTCGCACTACACAATGTATTGCTGCGCCGGGTGCCCAAACAGATTGGCACCTTTTCATTCATGCTGGTGATTCAAGTGATCGGTGTGGTGATTACCCTGCCGCTCTACATCGCCGAGACGGTTCTCCTTCGGCCGGTCCCCGTGAACTTGGTGACGATCTCCACGCTTCTGTGGATCGGTATCGCCATCACCACGGTTGCCGTGGGCCTGACCAACACGGCGGTTCGTCTGATCGGCGCCAACAAGGCGAGTATGGGCAATTATGTCCGCTCGCTGTTCACCGCATTTCTGGCGACCGTATTGCTGGGCGAGGATCTACATCTGTTCCACGCCGTCGCCTTGGCCCTGGTCCTCGGTGGTGTCTATCTCATGACCCGGGGACGGAGCGTCGCAACCGATATTGTGCAGAACCGATAAAAATTGAGTGGCATTCGGGTAGCCGATCCCCGAAACTTGGCTCAAAGTAGCCGATCCCCGAAACTTGGCTCAAATAGGAAGGCCGGCGCTAATTGCGCCGGCC
>JABDJY010000479.1 GCA_013003285.1 Alphaproteobacteria bacterium
CGCCCTGGTCGACACCATGGGCGCCACCTCGATCCACGCCATGCAGTATTTCGTGCGATCGATGAAAAACCGCTTCCCCGACATCCCGCTGGAAGCCCATTTCCACATGGATTACGGCATGGGCGTCGCCAACACCATCATGGCGCTGTCGGAAGGCGTCGAAGTGGTTCAGTCCACGGTCATGGGCGTCGGCGAGCGTGCCGGTAACGTGCCCATGGAAGAGACCGTGATGGCGTTGCGCACGCTCTACGACATCGACATCGGCATCAAGCTCGAAAAACTGAAGGGCCTCGCCGATCTGGTGCGCGAGATCTCCGGCGTCGTCGTGCCGAGCAACCGGCCGGTGGTCGGCGACGATTTGTTCAAGGTCGAATCCGGCATCATCGCCACCTGGCTGCTGAACTGCGGCGACGAGCATCAGACCGAAGTGATGCCGTTCCGCCCCCGCATGGTCGGCCAGGCCGAACCGGAAACGGTCATGGGCAAGGGCTCGGGCATCGACACGGTCAAGGAATGGCTGGCGCGTATCCAGGTCAATGTCGAGGACGAGAAGAGCATGGAAGTGCTCATGGCGGTCAAGGATTGGGGCCTGATCCACAAGCGCCTCATGACCCCGGACGAATTCAACGCCCTGGCGAAAGACGTGCTCGGCCTCTAATCAGAGCTTAGCGAAACAAACAAACCCGGCCCGCCCCCAAAAGCGCGGCCAGGTTTTTTGTGGGTTGGTCTAGATACCGTATTTCTCGGGACTCGATCTAACTTAGCCCGAATCCGAATAGGCCTCATATGTTCCGGAAGCCCGATCCTGGAACAGATAAATCGCCGGTTCCCCTCCAGGAACCACGTCTTTTAGGTGCTCGATCATCCGGTCGAATGTCATGCCTCCTAGCGTCTTCATGCAAGCATCAATTTTATCCTGATTCCCCTCATCAACAAGTCGTTCTCCGTGCACTTCGCCGACAAAAACCATGGCGTCAGTTTCAGAGTACAACCAAGTGTTCCCTTGCCAAGTTGCAAAGCCCGGTGTCCGCTTTTCGATCTCATCCGCGACATCTTTTGG
The DNA here is from genome assembly GCA_013003285.1 of Alphaproteobacteria bacterium. Taxonomy (GTDB): domain Bacteria; phylum Pseudomonadota; class Alphaproteobacteria; order UBA6615; family UBA6615; genus JABDJY01. The sequence goes on from JABDJY010000479.1 coordinate 1,061, forward strand.
AATACCGTCTGGAACGTTGTACATATCGCTAAAGCTGCAGGACCATTTCGCCGCGGCAGAACCGTCCGCAATACACCAGGGGCACACTTCCTCCACTTCCTCTATGGCATGGACCGGGCCGGTGTACATATAATTGCGAGCCTCGCCACAGCAGTGGCAAATCGCGCTTTTTCTCACTATGCAACCGTTACCGACAGGGTCAGGAAAATAAGTAAAGGTGGGTAAGGACGTTGATTCAGAAGTCATAGTTAGTCTTCAGTTTTCGCGTGAATATTCTCCAAACTCACCCGCTTGCCGTGTGGCGTGGTCGAATGAACGATAGCATTCCTAAACCCTAATCGACCCCAACGATCTTCGCGGGCGTCCAGCCCGACCGCCGCCGTGCGACGCGGTCTTCGCGGCGCTCAGTGTCATAGGTGACCGGGATCGGCGGTTTGGAGAAGCGTTTGCCGTCCCCAAGAACATTGGCGATGACGGTGGCCCGCTTGGGCTCTTCATGGGTGACGGCCGCGACATACACACCGCACCTGCCACAAAGTACGTAACTCGCGGTTTTAAGTCCGAACTCATAGAGCACGAGATGCGACGGATCATCGACGCTGATGAGCGCTGTGCCGTTCGGATCGGTTATCGCCCGGGTATTATGTTTCAGGCAAAAGCTGCACTGACAGGCGCGAACATCGATGTCCGCAGGTTCTAGTCGGTCGTGAACGCGATCTCGATGTTGCCGCAATGGCACCCGCCGGTGAATTTCATCTGTCCCCCTCGCCGCCTACCCCTGGTTCGCCATCATCTCGCGGGCCAGATCGAGATTGCTCGGATCGGGTTTCAGTTCGCCGGCGTGGATCTGGCGGGTCAATTCGACGACCACGTCGCTGACCGGCGACGGTCTGCCGGCGTTCCGGCGCTCGTCGGCGATCAGCCCGTTGATCATGTCGGTCTCGCTGTAGCGGCCCTTCATGAGATCCTGCAGGGTGGTGTTGATCGGCCCCGGACCGATGTCGTGCAAAATCTTGTCGAGCAGGGTTTCGAGAAAATTGTTGGTGTTGGTGACGTCTTCCGGCTTCAGTCCAAATACCGGCACGACTTTGTAATCCATCGCCTGGCCGACCGCTAAGGCCTCCTCGCCCGCCTGCAGGAACCAGTCGCGGGCGCGCTGGGCATAGGCCTCGCCGTTTTGCTTAAGGACCTGTTCGGGCGTGCCGCCGAGAATGGCCATGGTGCCCATGATCATCGCGTTGACGATCAGCTTCGTCCATTTCGCCGACAGAATTTCGTCGATGACTTCGACCCGCCCGGCGTGGCGCAATATCTCGGCAATTTCTTCAACGCGGTCGGCATGGGCCGGATCGAAGGCGCCGACACCGAACCAGGTGCGCTCCCGCGGCGTGCTGCGACGGACCTGCCCAGGTTCGAACATCTGCGACGCCAGCTCGATGACACAGCCCACGGTGCGTTCGACGCCGACGATGTCGGCGATCATTTCCGCGGTCATGCAGTTTTGCACCGCGACGATGACGCCGTCATCGGCGAGATAGGGTTTAATGAACTCGGTCAGCCACTTTGAATCGTAGGCCTTCGAGGTGAGAAGCACGATGTCGAATTTTTCGTTGAGGGTGCAGATATCGGACAAGTGATAGGCATTTACCTTCACATTGTTTACGTCATCGCCGGTCGTGACCGTTAGGCCGTTGGCCCGCATCTCCTCAATGTGCGCGGCCCACATGTCGATCATCGTCACGTCCAGCCCGGCGCCGATGAGATCGGCCGAGATCACGCACCCGTTCGTGCCCGTGGCCAAAACCGCAATTTTCTTGTCCATGATGTCCTATCTCAATCTTCCGTTGTTCATAGTTATGTGGCAGCGGGTCGTACCGGAACCGTAACCCCTACCCCTTATCCAAACTCACCGGCTCACCATGGGGCGTGGTGGCATAGGCAGTCTCCCAAGCCTGCTTGCGGTCGGCGAGTTCTGCCGGCTCGGCCATCGCCTTGCTCGTGGTCAACCGCTCCAGCGCGGTGAGCCAGTGGCGGTAATAATTGCTGCCATCGTCGGTGGGGTTTTCCGCGTCGGCATCCTTCAACACCGCGCCCAACGTTTCGGCCCATTCGTTCCAAGTGAAGTGACCGGCCTCATAGAGTTGTAGGGTCAGCGCGAAGGCCTGCGCTTCCCACGGTTCGGCGAAGGGCGGCGCGTCGGCGTCTCGCCGGAACGGCGTGTCAGGCGGGCTCAAGATAGCTATCCCACATATCCACGTAGATCTTGTCGGCCGGATGGGGGGCGTCATCGCCCCACAGCTCGCGGGCGGTGAAGCGCACGCTGTAGACCGGTTGCGGATGCTCGCCGGCCAGGGCGGCGTTGCTGTCGGGCAGCACGAAGGTACCGTGCACCCGGTCGATGACGCCGCGGCGGCCGCGCACATAACGCGGCAGGCGGGTATGGCCGCGCGGGCTCATATTGCGCGCCTGCACGTCGTCGCCAGGGGTAAAGCGCGCCGCGATTTCGCTGTCCTCGCGGCGGGTTGAGCCGCCGCGGCGCATGGCCGGCACAACCTTCTCGGCGGTCAGGCCCGGCACCAATTTTTCGGCATTAGGATCGGCCCGCCCGCTGGTAGATTCCTCGACCGTGGCCAGGCCGGCATCGGCGGCGAGCGCGATCAGGGCATCGAGCCAGATTTCGAAATAGGTGATGTTGAGATAACGCGGCCCCGGCACGCTCTCGCGGAACAGGCGTCCCCGGTCGATGTTCCACTTGCCCCACGCCCCCATGGCCAGAAAGAGCGCCAGCACCCGCCCCTCCCATTCATGGTGGAAGGGCTGGTAATCGGCTTCCGGCACGATGGGACCCATGCCGTGCATGCCGCCCATATCGTGGGCGCTGTTCATGTTGCCGCCTTCGGGTCGAGCGGCAGGCCGGTGCCGATCATGGAGTCGCGGGTGATCAGGTCGGCGAGTTGGTCGGCGCTCCACCCGTCGGTGCCGTCCGGGCGCAGGGGCACCACCAGATAGCGCAGTTCGGCGGTCGAATCCCACACCCGCACCTCGACGTCATCGGGCAGGTCGAGACCGAACTCGGCCAGCACCGCGCGGGGTTCGATGACGGCGCGCGAGCGATAGGGCGCCGACTTGTACCAGACCGGCGGCAGGCCCAGCACCGGCCAAGGATAGCAGGAGCATAGGGTGCACACGACCATATTGTGGACCGCCGGTGTGTTCTCCAGCGCCACCATGTCCTCGCCCTGGCGGCCGGCATAGTCCATATCGGCGATGGCCGCCGTGGCGTCGTCGAACAGCCAGGCCCGGTAATCGGAATCGGTCCAGGCGCGGGCGACGACGCGCGCACCGTTCCGCGGCCCCACCTCGTTCTCGTAGTAGTCGACAAAGGCATTGAGCGCGCCGGGATCGACCAGCCCTTTTTCGACTAACACCGTCTCCAAGGCCTGAACCCGAAGCGCCGGGTCGGACGGCATGGCGTGGCTATGGGAGCCGTGTTCGTGATCATCTGACATGGGCGCCAGTTTAGACCAATG
>JABDJY010000130.1 GCA_013003285.1 Alphaproteobacteria bacterium
ATGCTGGCCTGGGAAGGCCTAAAACAGGCGTTACGCAGCCGGGAAATTCGCATCGAAACGATGGCCCATGCGCTCAGCCTGCTCAGCACCCAGACCCTCGAGCCGGAACCGATCCCGCTCGACGTGAAAGTCGTCCTGGTCGGCGAGCGCCAGTTCTATTATCTGCTGAGCCAGTACGACCCGGAGTTCCGCGAGTTGTTCAAGGTCGCCGCCGATTTCGACGAGCGGATCGACCGGTCTCCCGACACGTTGCGCCAATATGCCGAACTGGTCGGTAGCGTTATCGATCGCGAGAAATTGCATGCCTTCGACCGCACTGCGGTGGCCCGGGTCATGGAACATTCGACGCGTCTGGCCAGTCATCAGAATAAGCTCTCGGCCAATATCAGCGACCTCGCCGATCTGCTGCGCGAAGCCGACCATTTGGCCGCTCAAGATGGCCGAGAAATTGTCGCAGCGGATGATGTGGATCGCGCCATCGATGCGCAAATCCACCGGTCCGATCGGATTAGCGAACGCCTGCAGGATGAAATTCTCGACGGCACGATTCTAATCGAGACCGACGACGAAAAGATCGCACAGATAAATGGCTTGTCGGTCATGATGCTCGGCGGGTTTAGTTTCGGAAAGCCCAGTAAAATCTCCGCGCGCGTTCGTCTGGGCCGCGGCGATGTGGTCGATATCGAGCGCGAGGTCGCGCTCGGCGGCCCCCTGCATTCGAAAGGCGTGATGATTCTCGCCGGTTATCTAAGCTCCCATTACGCCACCGACCGGCCGCTCTCGCTCAACGCGTCGCTGGTGTTCGAGCAGTCCTATGGCGGCGTCGAGGGCGACAGCGCGTCTTCCGCCGAGCTCTACTGTCTGTTGTCGGCGATCGCCGAGATACCGATTGCGCAGCGGTTCGCCGTCACCGGCTCGGTTAACCAGGCCGGCGAAGTACAGGCAATCGGCGGCGTCAACGACAAGATCGAGGGTTTTTTCGACGTCTGCGCCGCGCGTGGACTGACCGGCGAGCAGGGGGTGCTGATCCCCCAATCGAACGTTAAGCATCTGATGCTCCACCGCAGGGTGCGCGACGCGATCGAAGCCAAAAAGTTTAATGTTTATCCGGTGGAAACAATCGACCAGGGCATCGAGATTCTAACCGGTATGTCAGCCGGTCAGATACAGCCCGATGGCACCTTCCCCGACGGCACATTCAATCGCGCCGTCGCCGACCGGCTGCGCGAATTCGCCGAAATTCGCGCCAAATTCGGCCGCGACCGGCACGATGGTAACGAGGAGGCGACTGCATGAACCCGGCTGGTACGCAGCGTATTCTGATCGCGCTGGCACCCGAGGCCCCCAGCGAGACGATCTTCGAGCCGGTATTCAAAATCGCGCTGCGCGGCCGCACGCCCGTCGAATGCATCTGCATCGAGGACAGCCGCTTGCTCGACGTCGCCGCGTTGCCCCAATCCCGCATCATTCACACCCATAGCCATGAGCCATCGCCGCTTGACGAGCCGATGGTCCGCCGGGCCATGCGGGTGGCGTCGGGGCGCGCGCGCGAACGGTTCGAAGCGACGATCACACGCACCTCGATCTCCTGGACCTTCCGAACCCGCCAGGCCGCTTTGTTGTCGGAAGCGTTCAGCGATGCCGCGGCAGGCGACCTGATCGTCGTGCCGCTCCTGCGCGGCGCGCGGAACCAGGCCCAGCTGCGCGGACTGATCGACGCGGTAACCGGCCAAATCGCCGCATCGTTGTTGGTACTCAATGAGACCGGCGCGCCGGACAGGTCGGTTCTCGCCGTGTTCGACGGCGACCGGGCAGATCTCGCCGCGGCGCGCGATCTGGCAGTTGATTTCGGTTGCCCGCTTACCGTGTTCGCGGTCGATGACGATACCAAATCCGCCCAAGACCGGGCGCAGGAGGTCGAAGCGTTTCTCGACGAATTCCGGCAAGAGGCCAGCGTGCGAACAATCGTGCTGCGGGAGGTCGAGGATTTGAACCAAGCGATCCTGGACGCAGCACCCGGGACCCTGGTGTTGGACCGGTTGGGCAAGACAGTGAAGAACGTCGATATCGTATCGTTGCTCGCCCAATCGTCCGGATCGTTACTGCTCAGAAACTAATTCGGGACCCGCCGATATGGCCGAAATGAACGAGCTGGCATCTCCCGGCGTGACCGGTGCTTCGGAGGAGTGGAGTTCGAGCTGGGGCTTCATCCTGGCGACAGTGGGCTCGGCCGCCGGAATCGGCAATATCTGGCGGTTTTCCTACGTTGCCGGCGAAAATGGCGGCGGCGCCTTCCTGCTTCTCTATTTGGTTTGCATCGCGCTGATCGGTCTGCCCATCGTGATTGCGGAACTCGCCATCGGGCGCGTCGATCGGCGCGGTGCGACCCCCGCCATCGAGCGCCTCACCCGGCTACGCCATTGGCGGAGCTTCGGCATACTCTCCGTTGTCATAGCGTTCCTCGTTCTCTCCTTCTACAGCGTCATCGCCGGCTGGGCCTTCAAATACCTACTCGGTGCGCTCGACGGCTCGTTGATGCGTGTTGCCAGCGGCGGTCATGGCGAATTCTTCGAGCGATTTATTTCCGGCCCATTGCAACCGGTGATTTGGCAATTTTGCATGATTGCGGCAACGGTTCTGGTCGTCATCGGCGGCGTCCGCAACGGTATCGAAGCGGTCAATCGCGTACTGATGCCGGCGCTCTTCGCGATTGTCGTGGGGCTGGCGGCCTATGGGCTGACGCTCAGCGGATCGGCCGCCGGGTTGCGGTTCCTCTTTGCGCCGGACTGGACGGCGCTCGGCAACCCCAGCGTCTATTTGGCGGCCATGGGGCAAGCCTTTTTCTCGCTCGGCGTGGGCATGGCGGTCTTTGTAACCTATGGCGGCTACCTGCCGGCCCGCCACAGAATTCCCCAGGCGGCCTGCGCCGTGGTTGCCGGCGATACGTTGATCGCGATCCTGGCCGGTATCGCTATCTTTTCGACCGTGTTTGCATTCGGCGTCGACCCCGCCTCGGGTCCCGAGCTCGCTTTCATCACCCTGCCGCAGATATTCCTCGCCATGCCGGGGGGGCGGCTGGTCGCCATATTTTTCTTCGCGCTGCTTGTGGCCGGCGCCCTCACGTCGATGGTGTCGATGCTGGAAGTACCGGTCGCTTATCTGGTCCGTCGGACGCGCTACTCACGCCGGCAACTGGTGCCGGCACTCGGTATCGCGATATTTCTGCTCGGCGTGCCGTCGGCGCTGGGCTTCGGCCCGCTTGAGACGATCAACTGGCACGGCCGCGGCATTCTCGACAATGTCGACTATCTTGTTGCGAACTTCCTGCTGCCCGCCGGCGGCATCTTGATCGTGCTGTTTGTCGGCTGGCGCTGGCGACGGCACGACGCGCTTACCGGCGCGGATTTGGACCGATCCCGCTGGGGGACCCGGTGGGGGCTGGTCTGGTTGTGGTTGATACGGATCGTGACGCCCACGCTCATCTTACTGATCATTCTGAATGGAATCGTGGATGTCTGATAACGAAAAGAGCATCCAGCGCATCGTCATCATGGGCGCCGCGGGCCGCGACTTCCATAACTTCAATATGGTCTATCAGGACAATCCGGCGTGCCATGTGGTGGCGTTCACGGCGGCGCAGATTCCGGGAATCGCAGAACGGTCCTATCCGACAGAGCTGGCGGGATATCTGTATCCGCAAGGCATTCCGATCCTGCCGGAAGATGATCTGGAAGAAATCTGCCGCCAACAGCGGGTCGATACGGTGGTCTTCGCCTATAGCGACGTCCCCCATGAGAAGGTCATCCACGCGGCGAGCCGGGCCCAGGCGGTGGGCTGTAGCTTCGTGCTGCTCGGCCCTGACGCCACCATGCTCACTTCCTCCAAGCCGGTGATCGCCGTATCGGCGGTGCGCACCGGCTGTGGCAAATCACAGACGGCGCGCCACCTCGCCGAACAACTGACCGCGGCGGGCATTCGCACCGCGGCAATCCGCCACCCCATGCCCTATGGCGACTTGGCCGCGCAGGTCGTGCAACGTTTTGCGACCCGCGAGGATCTCGACGCGGCCGACTGCACCATCGAGGAACGCGAAGAATACGAACCCTATATCGAGGCCGGCATGGCCGTATTCGCCGGCGTCGATTACGCCCCCATCCTGTACGCCGCCGAAGCCGAAGCCGATGTCATTTTATGGGACGGCGGCAATAACGATTTACCGTTTGTGCGGCCCGATCTGCACATTGTCCTGGTCGACGGGTTACGCCCGGGCCACGAAACAGCCTACTGGCCGGGCGAAGTGAACCTGCGATCGGCCGATATTGTCATTATCGCCAAAGCCGACGCCGCGAGTGCACCGAATATCGGTGTCATCGAAACGAATATTGCCCGCTGCAACCCCAATGCGGCGGTCATTCGCGCCGGATCGCCGGTCACCCTCGACGATCCCGACCGGGTTCGCGGCAAGCGGGTCATCGTGGTCGACGATGGTCCCACTCTGACCCATGGCGGCATGGCTTACGGCGCCGGATACGCCGCAGCGCGCGCCGCCAGCGTGGCCGAAATCATCGACCCCCGCCCGTTCGCCGCATCCGAAATCGCCACCGTCTATGAGGCCTTCCCCCATCTCGGCGCGGTGTTGCCCGCGATGGGGTATAGCGACGCGCAAAAGAGTGCCTTGGCGGCAACCATCAACGCCAGCGGCGCCGATCTGGTGATCGCCGGTACACCGATCGATCTGGCGCAGGATATTCCGCTGGAGCTACCGATCGTGCGCGCGCGCTACCGCTACGCCGACATGGGCGCGCCAACCCTGTGGAATGCGGTGCAGGCTTTCCTGCGGGACAGGGGGTGATGCCAGGCACCAGCGCCCACAGCAGAAGGCCGCCGGCAAACCCGGTCCCGGTCAAAGACCAGCGAATTGTCTCCAATTCGGCGTACACCGTATAGCCGGTCGTTGTCAGCATCGCGTCCGGGATCCCCGCGACGAGGGCGCTACAAAATGATCCAAAGGAGCGCAAATACGACGGCGGTGGCTAGGAACAGTTTGTTCGCGCTAAACGTCATATCGATACTCCTCATTTGAGTTTCAGCTTCGTCGGAGATTAACTTCACGCGCTCACCCCGCCGTCGCCGCCCGTGCGTCACGCACATATTGGCGCAATTCGTCAAATGGCATCACGCCGCGTTTAATCACGTCGCCGATCACGAAAGCCGGCGTGCCATTAACGGCGAGGGTGCGGGCGAGGTCCATCGAAAGCGAGATGTGTCGCCCCACGCTGCGGTGGTTCATGTCGCGCTGCAGCCGTGCCATGTCGAGGCCGACCGCGCGCGCCGCCTGCAAGGTCGAAGTCTCGGTGACGCGCGGCTGCGCCATCAGCGCCCAATGCAACTCTTCGTATTTGCCCTGGCGGCGCGCAGCGAGCGCGGCCCGGGCGGCGAAACGCGATCCGCGGTTGATGATCGGCCATTCGCGATAGACCAGCCGGACGCCGGGGTCTTCCGCGATCAGTCGCTTCATGTCCGCAGCGACCTTTTTGCAGAAAGGGCAGTTGTAGTCGAAGAACTCGACAACCGTCACATCGCCGTCGGGATTTCCCAAAACCGGGGCATTTGGATCGCGCTCCAGATCGGATCGGCGACGGGCCAGCGCCGCGGATAAAGATGCGATCGGCGCCGGCCCGACATCGCTGTTTGCAGCCGGACTGAATTGTGGATTATCCGAATCTGTTGGCGTTAGAGATAGCGGCGTATCAGGTTCGTACACACCCAATAGGGCGGCCCCAGACCCCAGAAAAACGGCCGTAATTATGCAGAGAAGTAAGAATCTGCCGCGCGCACGGCCGCGCTCTGGCATTTGCATGAGTTACATCCCTCCAAGTTCTGCAACCAAAGTACAAGTTCCAGCAACAGGAAGGTCAAGATGCAACGGGTTATTCTTCGACCTTCGTTCCGTCGGCATCCGCATCGGATCGCATATAGTCACGCCGCCACCGTTCGAACGTCATCACGTTGGGGCAAAACCGCCGCGGCGCATCGCTGCGATCATGGTCACGCAACCATCCGTCGCAACGCTTTTTATTGGCGCAATGGGCGCAGAGGTGATCTGCGTGCTTTAGCTCCGGCCAATAGTTAGCCACGATATGCCGTGGCGAGAAATGATGCGCCGCCAACATTTTGGCTAATCGTCGGCGGTGCGGCGCCAAGGTCTTACCCACGGTGAAGAGATCTGCTCTGCGCGTGCTTCGCGACGCTAGCACAGAATCGATCGCACTATCCGACGCGCGCCCCAGGGATTTCAAGAGCGGGTCGTCGCCGAATATTTGCCGAATCTTCGCCGATGCCTGTCTGGCGGTTTCAGTAAAATAAACCATAGCGGTACCTCCATCGCTCACGCTCGCGTTTCGAGGTCAACGATAGTGTAGAGAGAAACACCGACGGTCAGGTTTGATGCAGGTCAACTGGGGTTTGGCAAGGCATCGCGCAATCGCGCCACGACGCGGAAGTTCTGCGAGAGATTTTCCGATCGACCTAGAACGAACAACATCGACCGTCAGCGCTTTTGTTCGCCACCGGTTAGCGGAACAAACATGACCGACAGCACAGACCGGGATTTGACAGAACCGTCGGGCTGTTTTTCCAAAACCCGCAGGTCTTGCCCGCCGGGCCCGCCAACCGGAATCACCAGCCGGCCCCCCGTTTTGAGTTGTTCGACCAACGCCGGAGGCACCGCGCGCGCAGCAGCCGTAACGATGATGCCGTCGTAAGGCGCGTGCTCGGGCCAACCCTTTGCGCCGTCGCCGGCGCGCACCTCGATATTGTCGTATCCCAGACGCCCGAGCCGTTCTGCGGCGGAGGCGGCCAACGCCTCTACAACCTCGATCGAGTAGAGTTGCCGGACCAGCGACGACAGCACTGCCGCCTGATATCCCGAGCCGGTACCGACTTCTAGGACGGTGTGATCGGGCTGTGTCTCCAATAGGTCCGTCATCAGGGCCACGATAAAGGGCTGGGAGATCGTCTGC
>JABDJY010000132.1 GCA_013003285.1 Alphaproteobacteria bacterium
GGGTATCGCAAGCGTAAAAGCAGAGGCGGTCGGCTGATCAGGAACGGGCTTTGTAGCATTCGATAGCGCAGCCGGAGGCTGACCTGAATCAACTGCCGTCCGGCGTCGACCAGGTGCAACGCCGGTCGCCTGTCGGAATAAGGCCCAATTTCGCAAAATTTCCCGGTTAAACAGGGAAATCACCCAGAGACCGGTTCGCGCGAGACTGCGTGCACCACCAACCACCCTCCGCAGCGAGGGTCTCCGAGACCGGCGACGCTCGCGTCGGCGCGAATATATCCATATCGATGGCCTGCTCATCACCTTCATCGAGGGCATGGCGCTCTGCTTAGTTCGCTCGGACTATCCGGATACGCTGCAGGAGATCACCGGTGGCACCCCGTTGGCCTATGTCTCGGGCACGCCGGCTTTGTGCAGGCCGTCGAGATAGAGCGCCAGCTGCTCGGGCTGCTTTATGTAGAACAGCTTTTTCTCGGCGAACGCGCAGGAAAAGTTGGGCTTTTCGGCGAGCAGGCGGGCGACAGCGCGTTTGGCCTCTTCTGGCCGTTCGAGATGGGCCAGCGCCACCACCATATGCGCCTCGGTCCAATATTGGTGGTTGGGAATGACGCTGGCCCGTTTGCTCCAATCCAGCGCCGTTTCGAAATCCCGCTTGAAGATCAGCGCCAAGGCGCCATAGGTCAGAAACGCCCACAATTGCGGATCGTTGGGGCTGAGCGAAATCGCTTTCTCGAACTTGTCGATGGACTCGTCAAACCGGCCTTCATAGGCCAGCGCGTCGCCCATGGCGCAATGAGCGACGGCCAGGGTCGGGTTCAGTCTTACAGCGGCCTCGTTACCGGCGAGCGAGCCGGTATAGTCGCGGCACGCCAGGGCGGTGCGCGCCATGATCATGTAGAAAACCGCGTTCTGACTGTCGAGGGAGAGAGCCTGGTTCGACGCGGCCAAGGCCTCGGCCAGTAACGCATCGTCGGGCTCGGTATCCCAATACACCATGCCCAGGACGATGGCATACGCCCACCAGGCATGGGCGTTGCCGAATTCCGGATCCAGTTCGAAGGCCTGTTTGAGGAGCCGTTGCGCTTCTTGATTGCCTTCGGCGGTGAACTTATAGAAATGCGACATGCCTAAATGGTAGCAGTCCCATGCCTGCAGGTTGGTGCGGGGCTTGCGTTCCACCCGGTGGCGTTCGGCGGCGCCCAGCTCGGGCTCGATCCGGCCCACGATGGTGTCGGTGATCTCGTCCTGCAGATCGAAAATATCAGCCAAATCGCGGTCATAGCGTTCGGCCCATAGATGATCGCCGGTCACCGCATCGATCAGCTGGGCGGTAATGCGCAGCCGCTGGCCGCTGCGCCGCACGCTGCCCTCGACCACATAATTGGCGCCAAGCTCGCTGGCGATTTGGCGAACATCGAGCGCTCTATCCTTGTAGCCAAACGTGCTGTTGCGCGCGATTACCCGCAGCCAGCGGTATTTCGACAGCGCGGTGATGATATCTTCGGTCATGCCGTCGGCGAAATATTCTTTGTCGGTTTCTTCCGACATATTGTCGAAGGGCAATACGGCGACGACGGGCTTGTCCGATGCCGCTTGCGGGCGGTCGTTAGCAAGGGTGGGCGCGGTGCGGGGGGAGCGGGGTTGTACCCGATAGGCTTGTACCGGCTGGGCGATGTTCTTGACTTCCTGTTGGCCAAAATCGTCGAAGGCGACATCGACAGCGGTGCCGACATGCTCATAGACCGTGCCCGAAATACAGATGCCGCCAGGTTCGGCCAGCCCCTCCATCCGGGCGGCCACATTGACGCCGTTTCCGAACAAATCCTCGCCGTCGATAATCACATCCCCAAGGCTGATGCCGATGCGGAATATTAGTTTATGGGCATCCGGCAGATCGGCATTGGCCACATCCAGTTCCCGCTGCACGGCGACGGCGTGGTTGACCGCATCGACGGCACTGGGAAATTCGATCAGCAGGCCATCGCCGGTGGTCTTGAACAAGCGACCGCCGAATTTTTCCGTGTTGGGGTCAATGACGGTACTGCGTAGCGATTTGAGGCGCGCCAGGGTTCCAGCCTCGTCGGCTCCCATCAGGCGCGAATAACCGACCACATCGGCGGCAAGAATAGCGGCGAGTTTTCGCTGAACGCGGTTATCCGACATGGGTTTGCGCTTCTTCGGCAAATAATCAACAAGCGCGCGAGTTTATGGCGCACTGACGGGGCTGTCTAGAAACGCCGACCAACCGGGTTATGACAAACTCGGCGATGGTAGCGGTGCGCCTAGCCGATAGATTCGCCGATCAGGGCGCGGCGGATATCGCTCAATATAGTGTCGAGATTTTCGCCGAAGAGCAGCATGCCGAGAAAAGTGCCAACCGCGATATAGGCGACAAACTGCAAATATTCGGCGGCGAATTTACCGGAATTGTCCTGATTTAAGCGGTGCATCAAAATTTGCAGGTATGACAATACGCGCATTTTTCTCTCCCCGATTTGTGATCGCTCCCGAAAGCTCGTTTTACAGGCAAAGGTGAAGCGATCGATCTATTGTAGGGCGAGTGAGCAATTTCCTCAAATGACGCGCTATACGGCCTAAAACAGCGCCATCTGGGGCCTGAATCGCGATTTTACATCAATTGGGTGTTTCTTTTTCACGTCAGATTGATGCTAGGCTAGCCGAATGAAGTACTTTCTATCCGCACTCCTTGTCGCAATGTCGCTGCTGGCTGCACCTGTGGTTGCCCAGGACGTCGCGGCGGGAATTGAGGCCTATGAACGCCGTGATTACAAGACGGCGCTGGCGGTGTGGCAACCCTTGGCTGATCGTGGAGAGGCGGATGCGCAGGCCAGCAT
>JABDJY010000140.1 GCA_013003285.1 Alphaproteobacteria bacterium
TTTCCGGTCGTGATGGGCATCCGCAGTTTACGACCGTTGTTCCCTCAACTCCGGACATAAGCAATTTGGAACTAAAGCTGCCTAACTCTCGTGTTGGTCGGCTTTCAAAAACGGTCTTTACTGCGAGGTTCGCCACAATATATCGGCGGCGGGTATTTCGCCGCTAAACACGCCGGCCATATCGTCGGCCAGCGCCAGAATGTTTGCCGTATCCTCTTTGAGCAAGTAGCCCTGATCGACCAACCGTGCCGTGCTTTGCGCAATCAAATCGCGATAAGCCTCGTGGCTGCCGTAACGTTCCTCGAGCGACGGCCGAGGGTCACCGGTATCGCGGCGTTCGGCCTCGCGCACGGCAAATGGCAGAAACGCGCCATAGATACTAAATAAATCGCCGTTTCCGTGTCCCGCGGCGCGCAGGTTCCAGCCGGTAAAACTGCCCAAGGGGACTTCAATGAACGGGTGGACGATGCCGGCGCGCGGGTTTCCGTCCTGACCGGTGGCGGGTACGTGAACCGGCCAAGCTTCTCCTGGGATCGCCGGCAGTTGCGTGTAGTCCATGCGCGCGAGTTCGTTCAGCCGGTCCGGCGTGGCGACGCCGGGGATTGCGGGAAACGCATCTTTGAATTGCTCCAACGTCGCCAGGGTGTCGTCGCCGAAAGTGGGGAAGCGGCTGTCTGGCGGCGGCGTACCGTCATCTACCCAGCGTTTCAGTGCGAGCAGCAGGGGACGCAACAGGGGGGCGTAGTTGAGCGGGTTGATCGGTTGCTGTGTCATGCCGGATAGCGGCGGTACACCGGGCGCGTGCTGCATACCGGCGGCGAGATAGAGGCGAACATTATCGGGGATGGCGAGATCGTTGCCATTGCCATCATCGACCAGCAGCGAGGCGCGCGCCGACCACATTTCAGCTTCACTGTCGAAATGGATGAGATGGGGCACGGCGCCTTGCTCGCGGCAGCGCCGGAGCACGTCGTCGCTCTCACCGACGACCGGGTCACGCACCGGTGTATATGCAAAGGGAAACTGGTCGCCCGGGTAACCATGGTCTTCGTGTTGGCGCGAATACCGGCCGGGTTGCGCGAAGCGGTCGTTAACTCCGGTCTTGCGCGAGCCGGCGACGACGACCACCGCGGCGTCGAAGACCTGGCGGCCCTGGCCATCCTGGTTGTAGCCGCGCCACAGATAATCGCGGACGAAACGCCCCGATTGGGATACCCCGAACATCATGGCGCGTCGCGGTAAGGCCTCAGCGTCCGCAAGCGGATTATCCTGGCTGGTCTCGAACCGCAGGAACGACACCACGTCCCGCACCGTGGCAAAGGCCATTCCGGCGACCGGCGAATTTGTCGCCCGGTAGATGAACTCGTAAATCGCGCCGCTGTCGAATCCTGTGGGACGATTAATCGTCAAAGTTCTGTCGTCGACATAGGACCAACTAAGATCGCCGGGTGTGACCCGCGGGTTCTGCTCGAGGGTGCGGACCGTTAACGTCGCTTTGGCCGGGTCGGTGTCGGCGGCGGGATAGGTCAGAGGCGCGTGGAACGAGTCCGCGGTGCCCGTATCGACCCATTCCTCGCGGCTCATCCCGGTGACCGGCGCGCCGTCTTTGATGGCGATGGGGTAGCGCGCCGTCAGATAGTCGGAGATCTGCGGCAGATCGGGTTGCCAGCCGCTCCACACAAAGGTGTAGCCCTCGCGCAACAACAAGCCGTCGCCGAAATCACTACCGGTTCCCGGTCGCCGCACGGTGGCGACGCCGTTTACGCGGCTGAGGACCCGCTCGTGTCCTCGGTTGACCACATCGTACAACAGCCAGTCATTGCCGCGGCCCGGGTCGGCCGGGCGCATGATGGCGAGGTCGCATCGGTAGGGGACTTGGCCGTTCTCGTCGCGTGGTGCTAGGTCGAGGTCGACGATTTCGGCATGAGTGGGGTCATCGGGATCGAGCGTGCCTTCAACGAACCCATCCAGCAGTTCATAAGGACCGGTCGCCCCGAATGACTGTCCACCGTAAGCCGGCGCGCGTTTGGTAATGGTGATGTTGCGGATCATGGCGCCGCAATGTTGATCGAAGATTCCGCGCTAGGCAAAGACTACCGTGCTGTCTTCATTGAGCAGCACCCGGCGCTGGACGTGGTAGCGGACGGCGCGGGCGAGCACGAGGTTTTCCAGATCGCGCCCCAATCGTTCCAGCTCTTCCGGTGGATGGGCGTGGGTGACCCTGGTGGTTTCCTGATCGATGATCGGGCCTTCGTCCAAATCCGCCGTGACGTAATGGGCCGTCGCGCCGATGATCTTCACGCCGCGGGCATGGGCCTGGTGATAGGGCTTGGCGCCTTTGAAACCGGGCAGGAACGAGTGGTGAATGTTAATGGCGCGACCGGCCAGCTTGGCGCAGGTCTCCGGCGTCAGAATTTGCATATAGCGTGCCAGGACGACCAGTTCGGCGCCGGTCTCTTCGACCAATTGGAGCACTTGCGCCTCCTGCTCGACCTTGGTCTCCGGCGTGATCGGCAGATGGTGGTAGGGCACACCGTAGAAATCGGCGCGCGGCTTTTGGTCGGGATGGTTCGACACCACTCCCACCACCTCGATGTCCAACGCGCCGATGCTCACCCGGTACAGCAAATCGTTCAAGCAGTGGCCCGGTTTCGAGACCATGAGCAGAACGCGCGGCTTGGCGTTCTGGTCATGCAGTTGCCAATCCATGCAAAAACGCTGGGCGATGGGGCCGAAAGCGGTGGCCAGATTGTCCCGGTCCGGGGTTGACGGCCCGGCGCCGAATACCGCGCGCATGAAGAAGCGGCCGGACAATTCGTCGTCGAACTGGGCGGACTCCAAAATATTGCATTCCTGCTGCGCCAGGAAACTGGCGACCCCGGCCACGATACCCATCTGGTCGGGGCAGGAAAGCTTCAAAATATAGCGTCGGTCGTACTGCTGCCGGTCGGTCATAATTCCTCACAAAATCGGGCCTGTTATACCCGTGTGGCGGGGCCGGACAAGCAACTAATCGTTTCAATCTAGGGGCTTGGTGATTAAAACAGCATTAGTCCCGATGAGGGCTCAGCGAAGAAAATTAAGACGGGGAGTAGAGACCATGGCGAAACCGCAATTGCGTGCCGATCAAGGCTGGATTTTCGATAATTTCCTAATGTTGTCGGACAATGAGGATGTCTTGCATCCGGGCATCATGGGCACACGCCTGTCGCGTGGCTTCATGATGGAGGATTTGCACGCGGTCTATCGCAGGGTTACCGGCCGCCGGTCCTTCCCCAAATCCTGGGCGAAACGGGCCACGGCGCTGGAAACGATGGCGGCGGCGGCGGAAGCCCAGGGCCGCCTAGTGACCTCGCGCCAGCTCTATCACCGCGCCGCGCTTTGCTTTGGCCGGGCCCAGCATCTCATTCCCGTTCATGGCAACGCCCAGAAAGAAGAATCCTACCGCTCGCTCTATCGCTGCTATGACAAGGTCATCGAAATGTCGGGCGGTACGATGGAGAAGCATTCGCCGGAATTCGCACCGGGTCAGAAAGTCCACGCGGTCTTCCACAAGGCGCCGGGCGACGGGCCAAAGCCGACCATACTGATCATCCCGGGTATGGACGCGATCAAGGAAGATGTCGCCAATCCCTACAACAACGACTACCTCACGCGCGGCATGAATGTTTGCGCCATGGACGGGCCGGGACAAGGGGAGTGCAATTCGAACGCGGTCTGGCTGACCGAGGATAACTATCAAAAAGCCGCTTCGGCGGTTATTGATTGGGTCGCGGCGCGCGACGATGTGGACGCCGAAAAGATCGGCGTTATGGGCATGAGCATGGGCTCGCGTTGGGGGGTGCAGGTCGGCGCCCACGATGACCGCGTCAAGGCGGTGTGCGGCCAGATGGCCAATGTGGGCACATTCGATGTCATCTTCGAGCAGGCCCAGCCCAACTTCAAACGCATCTTCATGTATATGACCGGCTATACCGACGAGGACGAGTTCGACCAGTTCATGACCCGCATGGATCACCTGCCCGATGTGGCCAAGAACCTAAAAGTGCCCCATCTGCTGGTCGCCGGCGACATGGACGAGCTCTGCGCACCGGCCGATATCGCCTATTTTCGCGCGAACCTCGCCGGACCTACCGAGCTGTGGATGTATGAAGGTGTTTTCCACCCCATGGGCGAAGTCGCCGCCGAGATCTACCCGGCGATGGCCGATTGGCTGCTCGCCACCCTCAACGAAGGCCGGCCGAGCGGCTATGAACGGACGGTCTATGTGGAAGAAGGCACCACGCTGGGCGAGTACGAGCACGGGTAGCAGAGATTTGACTAACCTCAACCGGTGGTGTCACACTTCAAAAAAAGGGAAACAAAGACGGTTTAACCATTAGGGGTGGTTCACATGGCACGTAGGGTCGGATTCGATTTACTGCTCGTCGCCGTGGCAGGCTTGCTTATAAGTGCTGTGCCGCCAGCAAGCGCCCAAGGCAACCCGCTCAAACAGATAGCCCCCGACGAGGCGCTGCTCGATGGCGACGAGGCTGGACGTGTACTCCAACGGATTGAAGCCGGCTATATCAACAATAAGCTCTATGTAGAAGGTTGGCTGTTTGATAATGCGCAAATGTATTATCGGAAGCTGTCGGGACGCCTATTCTTTACGCGTGCTTCCTTTAGCGAAGACCGCACGCTCGAACGCTATTGTGGCGAAAATTCTGAACGCTGTAGCGACGTGCAGCTCAAGCAATATTCGAAACGCTTTATTTCCGTGGTCTACCGGAATCCAGATGGGTCGGTCTGTGCCGGACTGGACTATGTCAGTGAGGATGGCCGCGGCGCCGGACGCGCTGCGCGTATATTCGGCAATTATATGGTCTCTCTGGAGCATTGTCGTCACTCGGGCAGCGACCCGGAGCAAGTGTTGGCGCAAGGCGTTGAGTATCTGGCTGCGGCAAAGAAAGACGGCCGCTCAATTGCAAAACTCTCCGGTTACGATCTGCCAAAACTGACCGAACCTTCCCAGTAAGCAGCAAAATGTATGGGGACGGCCGCCCGCGCCGATTGCGCGTGGCGGTGATGGCAGCGTTTCACGTGCTAGCGGTTTACGATAGACTCCCGCCAACTGCCTAAATCCTTAAAAAGGTTGTCCCGCCATGGCTCGTTTTAAAGACTATGTCCCTCACGGTGTGATTCCAGCGGCGTTGCTGGCCTTCGATGAGGGTTTCGCCATCGATGAGGCTGAGACGCGGCGGCATTTGTCCCATGTCGCCAATGTCGCGGGTATTACCGCCGTCACCGTAAACGGTCATTCGTCGGAAGTGCATGCGTGCAGTTTCGACGAGCAGGCACGGCTGCTCGACATTGCCGGCGACGAGATCGGCGACAAAGTGCCTCTGATCAATGGCATTTATGCCGATGGTAGCCTGAAGGCAGAGCGCTTGGCGCGCATGGCGGAAGCCGGCGGTGCGTCGACCCTGCTATGTTTCCCACCCCATTCCATGCGCATGGGCGGGGTGCGCCACCGGCCGGAAATGGCGCTGACCCATTTCAAGACAATCGCCGACGCCACAGACCTGCCCTTAATCGTCTTTCAGTATGGCGACGAACTGGCCTATTCGCTCGATACGCTGATCGATTTGGCAGAGGAAATTCCGACCATTCGGGCGGTCAAGGATTGGTCGCCGGCGCAAGACCATGAGCGCCACATTCGCGTGCTGCAATCCCTGCCGCGCCCCGTGAATGTTCTGTCGACCAACTCGGCCTGGCTCATGTCGTCGCTGGTGATGGGCGCCAACGGGCTATTGTCGGGCGCCGGCTCGGTGATCGCCGATCTGCAGGTGTCCCTGTTCAACGCGGTGCAGGCAAACGATCTGTCGGCCGCCAAAGCACTGGCGGAGCGTATCTGGCACACCTCGCAGATATTCTACAGCGACCCGTTCGGCGATATGCATAACCGCATGAAAGAGGCGCTGGTCCTGCTGGGGCGTCAGGATCGCGCGGTGGTGCGGCCACCCCTGGTTAAACTCACTGCCACCGAAATCGCGCGCATTGCCGAAGCCCTCGACGCTGCCGGCCTGACGGCGGAAGAGGGGACACGCGCCGCCGCGGAATAGGCGACAGAGGTCTTCGGTTTTGGTTCTGGTGCTTTCCGAGTATTCCCGAAATCTGCGCGCGTTAATCTTTTATTAACCATATTAACCTTTTCTGGTGGCTGCTTCGGCGGTTGATCCCTTGTTTATTGTCAAAAAATCGGGTCGGCGCAGACTGAGACCGCCGGCGGTGGCCATCCTTTATGAGGGTCACAAATTGAATGCGTCAGCCCATGATGGAACGCCACTAATGGTGTCCAGGGGAATTAGAAGATGCAATCAATTGGACCGGTAAGCCGCCAAGTTCTCAAATATGCCGCCGGAATCGCCGTCGCCGTGCCGACGCTGATCGCCGTGTCAGGCGCCGCGAACGGATCGGGTTTTGCGCTGCGCGAGCAAAGCGGCTCCGCCATGGGTAATGCCTTTGCCGGCGCCACCGCCGGTGCCGAAGACATCAGTTACATGTTCTTCAACCCCGCCGGGTTGACCCGTCATTCGGGCAACCAAACAAGCTTTGGCGTGACCTATATCAGCCCGAGTTCCGAATTGACGGGATCGTCTGGCTCGACCGTCCTCAACACGGCCATATCGGGTAGCACGACAAGTGACGATGTGGGTGTTAACGGCCTGCTGCCGGTGACTTACGGATTCTTCGATCTCCATCCCGACTTTAAGGCGGCGATTGCCATCAATGTGCCATTCGGCCTTGAGACAGATTATGAAGCCGACTGGGTCGGCCGCTACCATGCGCTGAACTCCAAAATGTTGACGGTCAACGTTAATCCGGCCGTCGCCTATCGGGTCAATGACTGGTTGTCGTTGGGCGCCGGCGTGCAGGTCAATTACATCGATGTGAGCCTGACCAACGCGGTCGACTTCGGCAC
>JABDJY010000161.1 GCA_013003285.1 Alphaproteobacteria bacterium
GTCGTGGTTATTTTCATTCCGATCATGCAGGCCCTGGCTGACCGGCTGGGACAATCGTCGTCGAAACTTCTGATGTCCTTGTCGTTCGCCGCCATTCTCGGTGGTATGACCACATTGATCGGCTCCAGCACAAACCTGCTGGTTTCCGGCGCCCTTGTGGGGTTGGGCGAGAGCGGGTTCAGCTTCTTCCAGTTCGTCGTTCCGGGCACCATCCTGGCGGTTGTCGGCGTGCTGTATGTGATCTTTTTCGCGCGCTTTCTGCTACCCGACCGCGCCTTGCTGACCAGCGCCGTGGCCGGTGGCGGCCGCGAGTTTATGATCGAAATAAACGTATATGAGGGGTCCAAGTTCGATGGCATGAAGCCTGTGGCCGGGTATTTTCCCGAGCTCAAGGATTTGGCGCTTCGTATCATCGTGCGCGATGGTCTGTCGTACCACGCCCCCTTCGACGATAATTTTCATCTCGCGCCGGGCGACACGCTGGTGGTCGGCGCCACCCGCCCAACACTGACCGAGGCCTTAAAGGGCGAGCCGGCGCAGTTTCACCCACAGTTGGGTCAAGACTGGGAGCGTTACGAAACCGAGGAAGGCCATCAACGCTGGCAGGTGGGCAACCAGGTTCTCGCCGAGGCGATGATCACGCCGGAATCCTTTCTCGTTGGCCAGAACCTGACCCAGATCGGTTTTCGCTATCGATACCATTGTGTTGCGTTGGGTATTCAGCGCCGGTCGCAAATGATCCGCACACGAGTTACTGAAGTCCAGCTTGAGCCGGGCGATGTTTTGCTGTTGCAGGGACGCCAGGAGGATGTCGATGCCCTGCGCGGTAATCCAGACATCCTGCTCGTCGAATGGACCGCCATCGATGTTCCTGCCGTCCACCATGCGCGCAGCACGCTGCTGATCTTTGCCGCCGTTATCGCCTCGGCCGCGACCGGGCTGGTGCCTATTGCCGTGGCGTCGCTGTGTGGCGCCGGGTTGATGCTGGCGACCGGGGTGTTGGATATTCGTCAGGCCAGCCGGGCCATCGACCGCACCATCGTGATGATGATCGCCGCCGCGCTCGCTCTCGGCGCGTCTTTGCAAGCGACCGGCGGTGCGCAGTTTCTGGCCGACGCCATGCTGGCCGCGGTGGGCGATGCGGCGCCCGCCGTCGTGCTGTCGGCCTTCTTCCTGCTGGTGGCGGTATTGGCCAATCTCATCAGCACAAAGGCGACGGCGGTCTTGTTCACGCCGATCGCCGTCAGCATCGCCCAGGGCCTTAACGTGCCGCCGGAGGCCTTCGTCGTCGCGGTGGTTTTCGCCGCCAACTGCTCGTTCGCCTCGCCGATCGGCTACCAGACCAATTTGCTGGTGATGGCGCCGGGCAACTATCGATTTGCCGACTTTGTGCGTGTTGGCACGCCATTGTTGATCATCGTGTGGCTCACCTTCAGCCTGGTCGCACCGTGGTATTACGGCCTCTGATCGCCAAATTCGGCGCCCTGTGACAAAGCGTCTATTGACGCGGTCGGGAATATCCCTACTTTCCGCGGTGGGCCATCTCTCCCCAACGAGAGGCGGCGTTCTGTAAGGGGCGCTTATCATGCGTAGTACACCATCGAAGCCGGACACCCGTCCGGCTAATCCTCTATTCTCCTCTGGACCCTGTGCGAAACGCCCTGGTTGGGATGTGTCGGTGCTATCCGACGCCGCCTTGGGCCGGTCGCACCGTGCCAAGGACCCTAAAGCCAAGCTGGTGCGGGTGATTGAGGAAAGCCGCGATATTCTCGGCATTCCCGACGATTACCGTATCGCCATCGTGCCTGCCTCCGATACCGGGGCGGTGGAAATGGCGCTGTGGTCACTATTGGGGCCACGCGGCGTCGATGTTCTGGCCTGGGAAAGTTTCGGCAGCGGCTGGGTCACCGACATCGTCAAGCAACTGAAATTGCCGGATGTGCGGGTTCTTGAAGCCCCCTACGGTCAATTGGTCGATTTGGGCCAGACCGACCCCGGCCGCGATTGCATTTTCACCTGGAATGGCACCACTTCGGGCGTGCGCGTTGCCGACGGCGATTGGATCGCCGACGACCGCGCCGGGCTTACCATCTGCGACGCCACCTCGGCGGTATTTGCGGTGGAACTGCCGTGGGACAAGCTCGATGCGGTCACTTGGTCATGGCAGAAAGTCATGGGCGGTGAGGCGCAGCACGGCATGTTGGTGTTGAGCCCACGCGCCGTCGAGCGGCTCGAATCCTACACGCCGCACTGGCCGATGCCGAAGATCTTCCGCCTGACCAAGGGCGGCAAGCTCAGCGAAGAGATATTCGCCGGCAGCACCATCATCACCCCTTCGATGCTGTGTGTCGAAGATCAGTTGGACGCCCTAACCTGGGCGCAAAGCATCGGCGGTCTGCCGGCGTTAATCGCGCGCTGCGAAGGCAATTGCCAGGTCTTGGCCGATTGGGTTTCAAACAGCGACTGGGCGGCGTTCCTGGCCGAAGATTCGGCCAACCGGTCCTGCACCAGCGTTTGTATCAAGATCGTCGACCCCTGGTTCACCGAACTGCCCGAGGCTGATCGCGCGGCGACGTCGAAGGCTGTGGCGACCTTGTTGGAAAAAGAAGGCGTCGCCTACGATATCAACGGCTATCGCGATGCGCCGCCGGGGCTGCGCATCTGGGCCGGCGCCACCATCGAACGCGATAATGTGGAAGCGCTCACGCCCTGGCTCGATTGGGCCTATGCGACGGTAAAGGCGCAATCCCAGGCCGCCGCCGAATAGCAATCTGCGAATTCACACGCGTCATATTCACCCGCGTCCGGCCGTTGGCCGGCGCCTCAGCGATCCAAGGTTAAATCAAATGGTCAAAGTTCTGATTTCCGATTCCATGAGCCCGCGCGCCGAAGAAATCTTCACCAATCGCGGTGTCGAGGTCGATGTTAAGACAGGCATGTCCGAAGAAGAGTTGATCGCCTGTATCGGCGATTATGACGGGCTGGCGGTGCGGTCGGCGACTAAGGTGACGGCAAAAGTATTGGCCGCGGCGGAAAATTTGAAAGTTGTCGGCCGCGCCGGTATCGGCGTCGACAATGTGGATCTCGACGCGGCGACCGCCAATGGCGTGGTTGTGATGAACACGCCGTTCGGCAACGCCATCACCACGGCGGAGCACGCGATAGCCATGATGATGGCCGTGGCGCGGCAGATTCCCATGGCCGATGTGTCGACCCAGGCCGGCAAATGGGAAAAATCGCGCTTCGTCGGGGTCGAGGTCACCGGCAAGACCCTGGGCATTATCGGTTGCGGCAATATCGGCTCGATCGTGGCCGACCGTGCGCTGGGGTTGAAAATGAAGGTCATCGCCTACGATCCGTTTCTGACGGCTGAACATGCGCGCGACATCAGCGTCGAGAAGGTCGAGTTGGACGAGCTGCTCCCGCGCGCCGATTTCATCAGCCTGCACACACCGCTGACCGATCAGACCCGCGGCATTATCGACGCCGCCGCCATCGCCAAAACCAGAAAGGGCGTGCGGATCATCAATTGCGCCCGCGGTGGCTTGGTGGTGGAGCAGGATTTGAAGGCGGCGCTGGATAGCGGTCACGTCGCGGGCGCGGCGGTGGACGTCTTCGAGGTCGAGCCGGCGACGGAGAACCCGCTCTTCGGCACCGAGAACCTAGTGTGCACACCGCATCTGGGCGCATCGACAACGGAAGCCCAAGTCAATGTGGCGATCCAGGTCGCCGAACAGATGGCCGACTATCTGCTAAGCGGCGCGGTGGTCAACGCGCTTAACATGCCGTCTGTGTCCGCCGAGGATGCGCCGCGCCTGCGACCCTATATGAAACTGGCGGAACAATTGGGCAGCTTCGCCGGCCAGATGACCGAATCCGGCATCAAGGCGGTGAGCATCGAATATGAGGGTCATGCCGCAGAATTGAACACCAAGGCCTTGAACGCAGCCGTGTTGAAGGGTCTTTTGTCTCCGTTATTGGAGGGTGTGAATATGGTCAGCGCGCCAGTTATGGCAAATCAACGCGGCATCGAGGTTTCCGATGTGCGTCATGATCGTCAGTCCGACTACCAGACCCTGGTTCGGTTGACCATCACGACCGAGAATCAGACGCGTAGTATTGCCGGGACCCTGTTTGGCGACGACAAACCCCGCGTGGTCAGTGTGAAGGGCGTACCCATGGAAGCCGAACTCGGCGCCCATATGCTTTATGTGAACAATGACGACCGGCCCGGGTTAATTGGCGGTCTGGGGACTGTTCTGGGCGAGGCGGGGCTCAATATTGGCACCTTCCATCTTGGCCGCACAGAACCGGGCGGCGATGCGATCGCGCTGGTCGAAGTCGATAACGAAGTGTCTTCTGAGGTTCTCCAAGCGGTCGCCAACCTGCCCAATGTGGTGCAAGCAAAGGCTCTATCATTCTGACATGCGTATTGGATTCCTAGCAGCGGTTTCATTTCTGGCCCTGGTCACAACGGCTGGCGCCAGTGAAAAACTAACCCTGGCAGTACCGGGTGGCCTTGCGGGGTTGGAACGCCAGCAAGGCGTTCAAAATGGAATTTCTCAAGCGCCGGGCACGGTTATCGCGGTCCGCCAAGACGGCAAACGTTTCGAGGTGGCGCTGACCGGTGAGACGTTGGCGCTGTTACCCACCGATAGTCGGATCGTCGTGGCGCCGGCGCCCGACATTCTACCCGATGGTGAGG
>JABDJY010000163.1 GCA_013003285.1 Alphaproteobacteria bacterium
CGGTATCAGCCAGGAAACAGGATTGGCGGCTAGCGCGCTGGCCACCGCGCGGGTCGCGGTCGGCCGGCCGATCCGCGAGGCCAGATCGGTATAGCTGGTGGTCGCACCCATGGGGATGCGCAACAGCGCCTCCCACACTTTGAGCTGGAACGGGGTGGCCCGTAGCAACAGATGAATGCTGCCCTGGTCGGCGAAGGCCAGTTCGGCAAAGTCCGCCGTCGCCGGCGTATCCCAGGTCAAACGCGCCCCGCCGAAACTGCGCGCCAGATTTTCGAACGCCCGGGTGCGGTCCTGAGGGGCGCCGAAAGCCAGACCGCAGACGCCGCGCTCAGACGCCACGATCAGGCAATCACCGAACGGGCTATCGTGCCAGCCATAGCGCAGATCCAGCCCGTCCGCCTGGGTCTTCCATTCGCCCGGGGTCAGCGATTCGTGGGTCACGAACAGATCGTGCAAGCGCCCCGGGCCCGACAGACCGGCATCGAAAGCCGCATCCAACACACTGGCTGAAGTGGCCAGACTGCGTTTGGCATGTTCGAGGGTGAGAAACTGCACATATTTTTTCGGGCTGACCCCGACATAGCGGGTAAACAGCCGCTGGAAATGATGCGGACCGAGCCCGATTACCGACGCTATGTCTTCCAGCGAGGGCTGATCCACATAATGCTCGCTGAGCCAGCGCAGGACCCGTTCCATGCGGCGCAGCGTGCGGGCGTCCATGTCGGCCCCAGGATAGTTCGTCGTAGATATGTCTTGCTGAACCGTCATCGCTCTATTCGCTCCAGAACGGTTTGATTATCTCACGCTTAATGTCGATCGGCGACAACCCAGTATCGTGCAGCTGGCGATCGTCCAGTTGCGCCAATTGGCGGCGCATCCGCGCACGCTGCCGCCATATCCTCATCAACCTGATGACGGAGCCGGGATCAAGCGCAATCCGCTGCCGCGAATAAATCGAGTTTCGGCCGCTCGACAGGTTTTGATAGCTGCGCATAGGGTGAAATTAGGGCGCGTTAGGCTCCTCACCCACCCGCTTCTTGCGGTCCGACCGCCTTTAACCGCGCTGGATCAACGCTACCCCAATAAGCGTGACCGCCGTCGCACCGGCCAGCGGCAGGGTAAAGGGCTCGCTCAACAATAGGGGCGCCAGGCCAATACCGATGACCGGCTGCAACAATTGCAGCGAGCCGATACGCGCGATGCCGCCATCGGCGACGGCCCGGTTCCACAGAATATAGGCGCCAATGGTGGTGCCCCATGCCAGCGCATAGATCGCGACCCAGCCGGGCAAATCGATGCTCAGCAGCGCCGTCATTCCCGAGTGCCAGATCAACACCGGCATAACCAGGATCGCGGCAACGCAGACGCTCCACAACGCGACCGCGGTCGCCCCGGCCTTGTGGGTCAAACGCGCGCCGGCGATATAGCCGACAACGCCGGAAAACATACCGGCGAATATCAGCGCATCGCCCTGCCAGGTCACGCCCTCAACACCCAAGCCGACGGCTTCCCAGATCAGCAACACCGCGCCGCCAAGTCCCACCGCGATTCCGGCCCACCAATACAGGCTCGGCCAGCGCCGGTTGATCCAGGCGCCGAATATCCCGGCCATGAGCGCACCGGACGCCGTGCCGGCGGCGGCATGGCCGGCGGTGGTCAATTGCACCCCCCAGCTAAACAACAACGGAAAGAGGGCGAGCCCGCCAGCGCCGGAAACAAACAGCAGCCATTTGTCGTTACCGTGCCAGGGCAAGGGCATTCGCCCGCCGTAAATCATCGCCACAGCCACCGGTGCCGCCATGACGGCACGCAACGCACCGACCGTAACGCCATCGGTCGATCCGACGGCAATTTTGGTGAAGAGCGGCGTCAGGCCATAGAGCAACACCGCAATCAACGCGATCGTGTAGAGACGAACGATGTCAACTTCGTGCGTCTTTACTGCCATGAGCCCCCGACCTTATCGCCGTTGTACCAAGGCGATACCAAGCAATATCACCGCAACCGACGATACCAGGGGTACCGTGACCGGTTCACCCAGAATAATCGCCGCCAAAGCGATACCGACAATCGGCAACGCGAACTGCCAAACCGCCATGCGGCTTATACCGCCGCGCGATAATGCGTAGTACCAAGTCATGGTGGCGATAACCGTTGCGCCGGCCGCGAGATATAAAACCACGCTCCAATTCAACACCGTAAGGTTCGATAATTCCGCAAAAGAGGATGCGACGAACAAAACCGGCAGCAACAAGACACTGGCGACCATCGCACTCCACAAGGTGATCGCCGGCGCGCCATGGCGCAGGGATAGGCGGCTGCCAAGATAGAACCCAATGGAGCCCGAGAACGCCGCCGATATTACCAGCAGATCGCCTTGCCATGAGGCGCCGGTCGACCCCAGGCCGAGCGACTCGGCAATCAGGATCAGCGCCCCGGCGAAAGCCACGGCGATCCCGATCCACCAGCGAAATCGTGGCCATTCACGCCGGGCGGCGGCCTCGATCAGGCCGGTAAATATGGATGTCGACGAACTGGCAACGACCGCATGTCCCGCCGTGGTGAACTGTATCCCGAGGGTAAAGATCACCGGCGCGGCGCCCATGCTGACAATCGCAACCAGGGCGAAATAGAACCGGTCGCCGGAATACCAGGGCAGTCGCAACCGCATGAATATAATGACAATCAAGGCGCAGGGCCCGGCGGCAACGACCCGCAGGAGCGCCAGGGTGAGCGCATCCATGGACCCGGTGCCCAGCTTGGTCGCCAAGGACGAGCCGCCCCACAACAATACCGTCGTCAAAGCCCCGGCAGTGGCCAGCGAAAGAAAGCTAGTGGTTCCGGCCGGCGACCCGCCGGGATTTTTAGAAGAGGTCTCGCCCATGTATCGGCGTTAGCCGCCGATACGATCAGGGTCGACGGTTACCGTATGATCGATGGGTCCATGGCCAGCGCCATAACCCGGCGCGGCGGCGATTGCCGCCATGACGAAGTTGCGCCCGCGCGCCACTGCGGCCGGCAGTTCCATGCCTTGCGCCAACCCCGCGGCGATCGCCGAGGCCAGGGTGCAGCCGGTGCCGTGGGTGTGGGCGGTCTCGATGCGCGCGCTCTCGAAACGTATGGCGCCATCGCCGGTAACCAGCAGATCGACAATCCGCGGCCCCTCAATATGCCCGCCTTTGACCAGAACCGCGCCCGCTCCTTTGCTGAGTAGAGCTTCCCCTGCAGCCTGCTGGCTCGCTTCATCGATTACGTCGATACCGGTCAGGGCCGCCGCTTCGGGCGCGTTCGGGGTCAGCAGGGCGGCCAATGGCACGATGCGTTCGACCAGAGCCGAATGGGCCGCGTCGTCGAGCAGGCTGGCGCCGCCTTTGGCCACCATCACCGGATCGGCCACCAGAGGTAGTCCGGCCGCCTTGGCAGTGATCATATCGGCGACCGCCTCGATCACCGCAACATTGTGCAGCATGCCGGTTTTCAGACAATCGGCGCCGAGATCGTCGAGCACGACTTCCATCTGGCGGGAAATAAAGTCGATATCGACGGGATGGATGGCGTGAACGCCGAGAGAATTCTGCGCCGTTAGCGCGGTGATCGCGGTCATGGCAAAACCGCCCAGCGCGCTGACCGATTTGATATCCGCCTGAATACCCGCGCCGCCGCCCGAATCCGAGCCGGCGATGATCAAGACCCGCCCGTTCATCGATTTGCGTCGGTAGAGTTGGCGGCGTCGGAATTAATGCGCTGCACCGGCCTGCTCGATGGCGCCGACGATGGTATCAACCACGGCGCCGACCTTTGATTCGTCACGGCCCTCGGCCATGACGCGGATAACCGGCTCGGTCCCCGACGGCCTTATCAGTACACGCCCATCGTTACCGAGGCTGGCTTCGCCGTCGGCGATCGCCCGTTTCACACCGTCGGTCTCCAGCGGCGCGCCGCCATTCACTGCCACATTGCGCAATATTTGCGGATAGGGCGTAAAGGCCCGGCCGATCTCGCTCAAGGGTACGCCGCCTTCGACCCGCGCCGCCAATACCTGCAGTGCGGCGATCAAGCCATCGCCGGTGGTGGCGTATTCACTCAAGATGATATGGCCCGACTGCTCACCGCCGACATTGTAGCCGTGCTTGCGCATATGCTCCAAAACGTAGCGGTCGCCCACCTGGGTGCGCACCAGATCAAGGCCGATCCCTTCGAGATAGCGCTCAAAACCCAAGTTCGACATGACTGTAGCCACCACGCCGCCGCCGGTGAGCTGCTGGCGCGCGTGCCAGGTGCGGGCCACCAGCGCCATCACCTGATCGCCATCGAGGATCGCGCCGGCCTCATCTGCGACAATCAGCCGGTCGGCGTCGCCATCCAAGGCGATCCCCAGATCGGCGCCCTGCGCTTTCACCAGCGCGCACATGGCCGCCGGCGAGGTCGCGCCGCAATCGCGGTTGATATTGATGCCGTCGGGGTCGACCGCCATGGGGACCACTTCGGCGCCCAACTCGTACAGAACCTGCGGCGCCACCTTGTAGGCCGCACCATGGGCGCAATCGACGACGATTTTCAGCCCTTCCAGGCTAAGGCCGCGCGGGAAGGTGTGTTTGACGAACTCGATGTAACGGCCCGGCGCATCTTCAAGCCGCCAGGCGCGGCCCAAATTGTTCGAGACGGCGAGGTGGTCGCGCAAGCCATTTTCCATCGAGATTTCAATTTTCTCTTCGACGGCGTCGGACAGCTTGTAGCCGTCGGGGCCGAACAGCTTGATGCCATTATCTTCATAGAGATTATGGGAGGCCGAAATCATCACCCCCACATCGGCGCGCAGCGAGCGCGTCAGCATGGCCACGGCGGGCGTCGGCATCGGACCGACCAGGACCACATCCATACCCATCGAGATAAAGCCCGACTGCATGGCCGGCTCGAGCATATAGTTGCTGAGCCGCGTATCCTTACCGATAACGGCCAAATGGCGATGCTCGCCACGGGTGAAATGCCGTCCCGCCGCCATGGCGACCCGCAGCGCGGTTTGCGCCGTCATGGGTTCGACGTTTGCTTTTCCCCGAATACCATCGGTGCCAAAGAGCTTGCGCGTCATTTTGCCTGTCCGAGTCGCGTCACCGCCTTATACCAAAGTGGCGCGAACATTTCATTTCTAAGTCGGGTCATGTCAGTTGGCGTTAAGCCGCCTGAGCTTCGCGCCACAGGGCCACCGCCTGCACCGTTTCGCCGACATCATGGGCGCGCACGATCTGCGCGCCCTGCCCGAGGGCCACCAACATGGTCGCCAAAGACCCCGCCAGCCGGTCTTTCGGTTGCGACGTGCCGGCGACGGCGTCGATGAAACTCTTGCGCGACACCCCGATAGCGACCGCGCAGCCGAGCCCATGAAAGATTGCCAGGGACGAGATCAATGCCAGATTATGCGCCGGAGTCTTACCGAACCCAATTCCCGGATCGACGCAGATTCGCGACCGGGCGATTCCCGCCGCCGCACAATCGGCCACGCGAGCCTCGAGCGCGTCATAGACGTCGAGCACAACGTCTTCGTAATGCGGTGCCTGCTGCATGGTCTCCGGCGTGCCTTGCATATGCATCAGAATTACACTGGCGTTGCTGGCGGCGATAACGTCCATGGCATTTGAATCATGGGTTAAGGCGGAAACGTCATTGACGATGCGCGCACCGCCAGCAATGGCCGCGTCCATGACGGCCGCGTGGCGGGTATCGATGGAAATTACGATGCCGTCGCCGGCAAGCGCCGTCACCACGGGCATAACCCGCGCCAGCTCGTCTTCGACCGAAATCGGCGCCGCGCCGGGCCGGGTCGATTCACCGCCCACATCGACAATGTCGGCGCCCGCCGCATGCAAGGCGCGGCCATGGGC
>JABDJY010000174.1 GCA_013003285.1 Alphaproteobacteria bacterium
GCAGTGTCGGATCCATGGTTCAGCCCTTCTTTGCGCCATTTTAGCAAGCATTCCGCCGAGTCGCCGGGCATCTTGACGCGGCGGGGGCAAGATCATAGGTAACGGCGACAACTCAACGCGTTACGCCGTTTATTCGAAAGGTTGTGCTGGCGATGGCCCTGCTGCCCATCATCTATGCGCCCGATCCGCGCCTGAAGCTCAAATGCCGCACGGTCGAGACCGTCGATCAGTCGGTGCGCGACTTCATGGCCGATATGCTCGAGACCATGTATGCCGCGCCGGGTATCGGCCTGTCGGCGCCCCAGGTCGGCGATACGCGGCGCATCATCGTTTGCGATGTGGCGCGCGAGGGCGAAGACCCGCAGCCGATCCGGCTGGTGAACCCGGAAATTGTCTGGTCGTCGGACCAAATCCTCGTTAATGAGGAAGGCTGCCTCAGCCTGCCTGATCATTTTGCCGAGGTGGAACGCCCCAGCGATGTGCGCGTTCGCTACCTCGACGAAAACGGCGAAAGCCAGGAAATCGAGGCCGGCGGGCTGCTCGCCGCCTGTGTGCAGCACGAAATGGATCATCTTGAGGGGATCTTGTTCGTCGACTATCTGTCGCCGCTCAAGCGCAATATCATTCTGCGCAAGATGAAAAAATTGAAGCGGCAGAAGGAAGCGGCCTGAACCAAGGCGGTTCCGTAACCGTCGTCAGGCCTCGGTGAACCCATGCGTCTCGCATTTTTCGGCACGCCCGATTTCTCGGTTTCGGCCCTGCAGGCGCTGGCCGCGGCCGGCCATGAAATCGTGTGTGTCTATACCCAGCCGCCGCGCGGCGCCGGGCGCGGTGAGAAGGAACGCCGCACGCCGGTGCACGAGGCCGCCGCGGAATTGGGGGTCGAGGTGCGCACCCCACTTTCACTGAAAGACGAAGAAATTCAGGTCGACTTCGCCGCGCTCGATCTCGATGCTGCAGTGGTTGTCGCCTACGGTCTGATCCTGCCGAAACCGATCCTCGACGCCCCGCGCTTGGGTTGCATCAACATCCACGCATCCTTGCTGCCGCGCTGGCGCGGCGCGGCGCCGATCCAACGGGCCATATTGACCGGCGACGCCGAGACCGGCGTCACCATTATGGCCATGGATGAAGGCCTCGATACCGGTCCAGAACTGCTGCGCGAAGCTGTCCCCATCGATGGGTCGACCACGGCGGAGACCCTGCACGACCAACTCTCGGCGCTCGGCGCGCGCCTGATCGTCGACGCCCTGGAAGGCTTCGAGGCTGGTCGCATTACACCCGTTCCGCAGACCGAAGACGGCGCGACCTATGCGGCGAAGCTGACCCGCGAGGAAGGCCGCCTGGATTGGAGCCGGCCCGCTGTGGAGTTGGAGCGTCAGGTGCGCGCCTTTTCGCCCTGGCCTGGCGCCTGGTTCTTACATGGCGAGGCCCGGTTGAAAATTCTTACGGCTGAAATCGCCGCCGGATCGGGCGCGCCGGGATCCGTGCTTGACGACCAGCTGACCGTTGCCTGCGGCGAGGGCGCGCTGCGCTTGGTGACGGTCCAGCGCGAAGGCCGGGCGCCGGTGGCAGCGCAAGCGTTGTTGCGCGGCTATCCCATCGCGCCGGGCACTGTACTTCCGTGACCCGCTACAAACTGACCATTGAATATGATGGCACCCCCTATGTGGGCTGGCAGCGGCAGGATAATGGTCGCTCCGTACAGGGTGAGATCGAGGCGGCGGTCGCGGCATTTTGCGGCCAACCGATAAACGTCTATGGCGCCGGCCGGACCGATTCCGGGGTTCATGCGTTAGGCCAAGTGGCCCATTTTGACATTCCACGCGACACCGGCGCCGATACGGTGCGCGATGCGCTCAATCATTATCTGCGCAAGGCGCCGATTACGATCCTGGACGCTGACCGGGTGGATGAAGACTTTCATGCACGATTTTCAGCGGTTGGCCGGCACTATCTCTACCGTATCCTCAATCGTCGCCCGCCGCCGGCGCTCGACCGCGACAAGGTCTGGTGGCATCCCAAGAAGGTCGATGCCGAGGCCATGCACGCAGCCGCCCAGGTGTTGGTCGGCGACCATGATTTCACGTCGTTTCGCGCTACCAGTTGCCAGTCCAAGTCGCCGGTGAAGACCCTCGATCGGCTGGATGTGGTGCGCAACGGCGCGGAAATCCGCGTTACCGCCGCGGCGCGGTCGTTCCTGCACCATCAGGTGCGCAATATGGTTGGTACCTTGATGTGGGTTGGGTCGGGGAAGTGGGGGCCGGCCGATGTGCAGGCGTCGCTGGAAGCCCGCGATCGCGCCGCCGCCGGCCCGACGGCGCCGCCCGAGGGCTTGTATCTCGTACAAGTCGATTACCCATGAGTTCCCCGGGCGGGTCTGCTGTCTCGCCTCTGATACCGGCGCTGCTCATCGCCGCCAGTTCGGCCAGCGTGCTGTCGACGGATCTATACGCGCCGAGCCTGCCGCATCTGCCGGCGTTGTTGTCGACCGATGCCTCGACCGTAACCCTCACCATGAGCCTCAATCTGGGGTCGTTCGCCTTGGCCCAATTGTTCCATGGGCCGCTCGCCGACCGATTTGGCCGCCGGCCGGTGTTTCTCGGGGGCATGGCGGCGTTCCTGTTGACCGCGCTGGCCGCCGCGTCGGCGCAGACTATCGAGCAACTCATCGTCGCGCGTGTCTTGATGGGTATCGCCGCCAGCGTCGAGGCGGTGATCGCCTTGGCGGTGATCCGCGACCTGTATGACGAGGCCGGCGCGGTACGAATTCTGGCTATCTATGGCATGACCATTGCCATCGCACCGGCGGTGGGGCCGGTCATCGGCGGATTTGTCTTTGTTTGGGCCGGATGGCGGGCCAATTTCCTCCTGCTTGCCGCTGCTGTTGCGCTGGTTTTTGCGTTGTCGGCACGTTGGTTGCCGGAGACCGTGGCTGAATTCGACCGCCACGCATTGGGCCTACGCCGTATCGCCGGCGGGTATCTCTCCTTACTGGCTAACCGAAATTATATGGCCTATTCGCTGACCCTGGCGTTCGGCCTGGCCGGGATATTCGCCTTTGTTACCAGCGGGCCGTTCGTCTTTATCGCCCGCCATGGTGTTGCCACCCAATATTACGGATTCTTTCAAATGGCCATTGTGGCGGCGTTTTTCGTCGGCACCATGGTCGCCGGCCGGGCTGTCGGGCGCATCGATGCGCGGCGCATCTGCGGGATCGGGGTCTTTCTGTCGCTGACCGGCGGCGCGGCCTTGATTATTGCGGTGGCCGTTGCCGAGAGCCCCTGGTCGATCACCGCCGCCGTGTCCTTGTTCGCGGCAGGTCTGGGGCCCTTGTTCGCGGCTGGACCTGTTCTGGCCATGGGGGCGGCGCCGCAAATTGGCGGCGGAGTCAGCGCGGCCATGATTGGCACGCTCGAAATGGGCGGCGGCGCCTTGGGAGCCCTAATCGTGGGGCTCAACCCCGATGCTGGTGCGTGGCCGTTAGCGGCGACCATGGCGGCGAGCAGTCTGTTGATCTTATTGGCGTTTATCGCTGCGCGAGGGACGGAAAGCAGGGCTCGGCCATCGTGAAACCCGCGGCGGATCGGCTGTTAGACGGCGCGGACAAGTAATTCGCCGATCAGCGAGACCAACAGGCCGATGGTGAGATCGGTCAGCACGATGAGGGCGGCAGCCAGACCGGAGATATCCAGCACCGTGCGCGCGATGAACCAGCCGTAAATCCAAGTCGCCATATGGGCGACAAGCAAGAGCATCTCGGGTGATCCCGGGTTCTCGTTGCTGATCATCAAAACGAGCAAGGCCGGTGGAAAGATAATCATCAGTTGAATTGTATGGGACCAGTTGCGCGCGGCGATGAAACTTGCGTACTGGCGGCTGCGTCCCATCGCGTCGGCAATGTAGAACATGAGTAGCGGAAACAGGACCCACTGGAAGACATAGTCCAGCATGAACACGATGGCGATGCGGCTGGTTTGGATGTCGGCAAAGATGTCGGGATTGGTGGTGACGAGGAGCGCTCGTAACACGATAACCGCCGGCAGGATTACCAGCGCGGCATAGAACGACTTCCAAACGCCGTCGAGGCTCGAATCGATATATTGAACGGCGGCACGGTCGAAATGCAAAAACCGCCACGCGCCGTAGATACCGGTCATCAGTTCGCGGGAGCTGATCATGGCTGGTGGTACTCAGGGGGCGGCAAAGTATTTTTCCAGCACGGCCTGATAGATTTCGCTGAGCTTATCGATATCCGCGCAGGCTACATTTTCATTGGCCTGATGCATGGTCTGGCCGACCAGGCCGAATTCCGCCACCGGACAATGGTCCTTGATAAAGCGCGCATCCGATGTGCCGCCGGTGGTGCTGAGCTCCGGGGTGCGGCCGGTAACCTGTTCGATCGCCGACACCAGAAGGTCGCTGAACGGGCCCGGCGGTGTGAGGAAGCTTTCGCCGGTCACGTGGATGGCCAGCTCATAATTTGCGTCACCATCGCCCAGCGCGGCGGCGAATTTTTCGTGTAGCCAATCGGTCAGGCTCTGCGAGCTGTGATGGTCGTTGAAGCGGATGTTAAACCGCGCGGTCGCCGTTGCCGGGATGATGTTGGTCGCCGGATTGCCCACATCGACGCTCGATATCTGCAAGGTTGAGGGTTGAAAATGGTCGGAGCCCGCATCCAGCGGGTCGGCGGTGATCGCCTGCAACATATCGAGCAGCCGGTGCACCGGATTGTCGGCCAGGTGGGGATAGGCGGTGTGGCCCTGGGTGCCGTGTACCGTCACGGTGCAATTGATGCTGCCGCGCCGGCCGATTTTGATCATGTCGCCCAGTTCGGTGGGGTTGGTCGGTTCGCCGACCACGCAGGCGTCAATCGTCTCGTTGCGTTCGGACAGCCATTCCAGAACCTTGCGGGTGCCGTTGATCGCCGGACCCTCTTCATCGCCGGTGATTAGCAAACTGATCGAACCCGCGCGCGGCCAGTCCGCCGGATCGCCATGGGTGGAACGGAAACGGGCGACGGCAGCGACAAAGGCGGCGATGGCGCTTTTCATGTCCGCCGCGCCGCGGCCGAACAGCGCGCCGTCGACAATCTCGCCGGCAAACGGATCGCGATGCCAATTCTCGGTGGCCCCGGTCGGCACCACATCGGTGTGCCCGGCGAAGCAGAAGTTCGGGCCGCTGCTTCCCAGCCGGGCATAGAGGTTGGTCACGTCGTCGGTGTCCGGTGCGGAAAAGGTCATGACATGGCACGCGAACCCGAGCGATTCGAGCGCCGCGCGCAACACGTCCAGCGCGCCGGCATCGACCGGCGTGACGCTGGGGCGCTGGATGAGGGCCTGCGCCAGCGCGACGGGCTCGATGGTTGCTATGATCTGCGGCGTGTCGGTCATGAAACTGGCGGTGGCGGTTGCACGGCTAGTCGCGCAACAGCTCGTTGATCGAGGTCTTCGAGCGGGTTTGCTCATCGACGCGCTTGACGATGACCGCGCAATACAGGCTGGGTCCGGGCGTGCCGTCGGGCAGCGGCCGGCCGGGCAAGGTACCCGGCACCACGACGGAATAAGCCGGAACCCGGCCCATCATGACCTCGCCGGTTTCGCGGTCGACGATCTTGGTCGAGGCGCCGATATAGACCCCCATGGAGAGTACCGCGCCGGTCTCGACGACAACGCCCTCGGCGACTTCCGAACGGGCGCCAATGAAGCAATTATCCTCGATGATCACCGGGCTGGCCTGTAAGGGTTCGAGCACGCCGCCGATACCGGCGCCGCCGGACAGGTGAACATTCTTGCCGATTTGGGCGCAGCTGCCCACGGTGGCCCAGGTGTCGACCATGGTGCCGCTATCCACATAGGCGCCCAAATTGACGAAGCTCGGCATCAGCACCACCCCGGGCGCCACATAGGCGGAATGGCGCACAATACAGTTGGGCACGGCGCGGAACCCGGCGTCGCGATATTCGGCCTCGCCCCAGCCGGCGAACTTGGACGGCACCTTGTCCCACCAAGTGGTGTTATCGCCCGGACCGCCGGCGATCGTCGTCATATCGTTGAGCCGAAAGGACAGCAGCACGGCCTTCTTGAGCCATTCGTTGACGATCCAGTCGGCGCCCGACCTCTCGGCCACCCGCGCCTCGCCGCGGTCGAGCAGATCGAGGGCGTTTTCCACCGCCTCGCGCGTCGCGCCCTTTGTGTCGAGGCCGATGGCCTCCCGGTCGTCCCATGCGGCCTCGACCGCTGCTTGAAGATCACTCATCGTCCATTGTCCTCGCCAGATCTCTCCGGTCTTTGTGTTGTAGGCTGTGGCCGGGCCACATGTTTCGCGAAAATGGCGCTCGCGAGGGGCCGCTGTCAACGGGGCAGCGGTTATGGCGATGACTCGCTCAGGGATTCAAGCCATGGCGTCAGGTCGTTGATCGTGTGATGCACATAGTCGCTCGCGTCGTCGGGCCGGGTCCAGGCCGGGGCTTGCGCTTCTTGATGATCGATCCAGACTGTGGTCATGCCCATCGTCGCGGCCGGTTCCAGATTAGGCGCGATGTCTTCGACCATGACCGCGCGGCCGGGATCTATTTGATGTTGTTCGATTAGAGTTTCATAGGCCGTCGGATGGGGCTTGGGACTCCATGATGCGGCCGCCACATCGAACACCCCGTCGAAATGCGCGGCCAGACCCAAACGGGCGAGCACCTGTTCGGCGTGCGCAACCGATGCGTTGGTGAAGATGACCTTGCGGCCCGGTAGCGCTGTCAGGGCTTTGGCAAGGCGGGGACTGGGATCGACCTGGCCGTAATCGACCTGGTGAACGAAATCCATGAAGGACCAGGGATCGACCGCATGTTTTTCCATTAGGCCGCGCAGGGTTGTTCCGTGTTTTCGAAACAGCTGCTTTTGCTCGATCAGCGCTTCGTCCGACGGTACGCCCAGCACGCCGGCGACGAACTCTGTCATCCGCGACGACACCTCGGCCATGAGCCCGTTTGAGGCGGGGTACAGGGTGTTGTCGAGGTCGAATACCCAGCACTCTGTGCCGCGTAATGATGTCTGTGGGTTCATGGGTTCTTAAACCTAAGGTTAGTGCCAGTTTTGGCCCGAATTTGCCGCCAATACAAACTAAGACTTCTTTAACTGGGCCAGCCCTAGCATGTGATGTTGCTCATAAACGTGTGGCGCAGCATGACTCGTTTGTAGAAAAACGTGAAAATGGAAGTGAAATCATGGGGTTAGTGTATTCCCCATCAGTGGCGGTTACGGCGACACAGCCAATTGACCGGAACCTAACGCGCGCTCTGCGGGCGCCATTTGGCATGTCTGCAACTCGGCAACCCCGAATAGGGAAAAGAAATTCAGGGCCCCAATGTGCTCTTTTCACCGGTGCGGGGCGGGTCCGATGACCTCGGCGGCGGACACCAATCCGATTTTTGCCGGAAGCCGGGAGCCCGCGCTGTCGGGCCTGGCGGGCACGTTTGAAAACTGGCCTGGCCCGGTTATCGAAGTCATGCGCGATGGGAGCGTGGCGCAGACCAACGATTCAGGTCGCGCGCTTGTGGCGGAAATATTGGTGGGGGAAGACCCGCCCATGCGCAAAATGGTGTCGCTGGCATTCGATGCTGGCGGCAGCGTGTCGGATCGGCTCGAGGTTGTGCGCGATGGCCAGAGTAGCTGGTACGAATGCGTTGTCCTGCCCTTGGCTGTCGATCGGGCGTTGGTGCTGGTTCGTGACGAGACTTACAATTTGAATGTCCGCCAGGCGCTCTTCGAGTCCCGCCAGCGCTATCGCGATCTGGTGGTTATTTCCAGCGATTTTGCCTGGGAGACCGATGCCAACGGCGTGTTCATTTTTGTTTCCCCCCATGGGGCAATGGGCTATTCGGCCGAAGATCTTGTCGGTCACCATCCTATCGAGTTCGTCATCGATACCGAAGTCGATAGGTCCGAGTTGCCTTATTCAACCCGCGCACCGGTGACGAATGCGCAAATCTGGATGCGCGGCGGCGATGGCGAAGAAGCCTGCTTGGTGGCCTCCGCGGTGCCGGTTGTCGATCATGAAGGCGTGTGGCGTGGCGCCCGTGGCCTGTGCCGCGACGTCACGGAAGAACGGGTGCGTGACAGCGCCTTGGCGCAAGCCAAGGTGCGCGAACAGGTCGTTGCCTACATCGTCAATCAGATGCGCGAACAGGCTAAACCGGCAGCCATGTTAGAGGCTGCTGTCGCGATGTTGGGACGCGCGGAATCGGCGTGTGCGGCGGTCTATAGGCGAACGAAGAGTGGCGCATATGAACTCAGTGCCACCCATGATGACTGGCCTACCAGTTTAGATGTCGAATCTGTTTTGCCGGTCTCCGGCGATCTTGCCGAACCCTTTCGCAGCGAGGCGGTTGGCCATCGTACGATGGCTTCCATTACCCATTATCGTGGTGTCCCCAATGGCGCCATTGTCTTGGCGCGGCCAGACAATATGAAGCCGTGGAGCGGCGATGACGAGGCGATGCTCGCTGCCGTCGCTGGTCAGTTGGCGATCGCGTTGCGCCAAATCGCTGATCAGCGCGAGCTTGAAAGACTCTCGAGCACCGATGCGCTTACCGGATTGATGAATCGCCGGGCGTTCCAGGCGTCGCTGGATACGGCGATCGCGCGGGCCCATCGCACCGGAACCTCGGGCGCTATAATTTATGTGGATCTCGATAACTTCAAGGCCATCAACGACAATTACGGGCATGAGACCGGTGATGCGGTTCTGGTCGAAGTCGCCGAAATACTGAAGTCGCGCAGTCGGACCTACGATTTGGTGGCGCGGATCGGCGGCGACGAATTTGTCGTCTGGCTCGATGGAGTCAATTTCACGGTGGCCAAGCGCCGGGCAGGCGAACTTGCCATAGAGATGGCCAAGCTGTCGCACTATTCGGCCGAAGATTTACCCCAATTGGGGGCGTCGGTCGGTATCGTCGAATTCGATTCGGCACACGATAAGGATACAGCCGAGTTAGTCGCCCGTGCCGACAGGGCCATGTATGACGTGAAGACTCACAACAAGAAAACTGGAGACGTAGCGATCGGCGCCGTGCCGGCGGAAGGAAACCGAACCCGGTCAGACGATTTGGTGTCGGTATCCGATTTGAGCGACAGCGAAGAAGAGGTCCCGTCATGAACGACGCCGGACCGCCCAAGGTAGGGACCGAAGAAATGGCCTACGACGATCAAAAGTGGCTTGCCCATGACGGTAGCTCCGAAGAGCGCCGGGACCTTGCCCAGCGTGGCGACGTGCGCCCGGAAATTCTCTATTTCCTGGCCAGCGATCCCGATACTGAAGTTCGCCGCCATATCGCCCGAAACCACAAAGCCCCGCGGCACGCAGACCTGTTATTGGCCAAGGATGAGCAGGATGAGGTGCGGACCGATGTCGCCGGGAAAATTTCGGAAATCACGGTCAATATTGCCGGCGGCAAGCAGGATAATGTTTACAAACTGACCATGGAGGCGTTGGAGGTTCTCGCGCGCGATCAGTTGGTGCGCGTCCGTCAGATACTGGCCGAGACCCTCAAAGAATGCCCTCAGGCGCCTGTGGGCGTGATGGAAATATTGGCGCTCGATAGCGAAATTGCCGTGGCGCAGCCGGTGTTGGAAAGCTCGCCGGTTCTCGGCGACGAGTTTCTTCTGGAGGTCATATCCAGTACTTCGGTGCATGGTGCCCTCAGCGCGATCGCGCGCCGTGTGGCGCTAGGTGAAAATGTCGCCGACGCCATCGTCCACAATGGTGACGCCGAGGCGATTGCCGAATTACTCGGTAACAAAAGTACGCAGATCCGCGAGGAGACCCTCGATCGGATCGTCGATCAGGCCTCCGGTGAGCCGATCTGGCACAAACCGTTGGTGCATCGGCCTAATCTTCACGCCGAGGCGGCGATGCGCATCGCCGAGATCGTCGCTGCGCCGTTGTTGGCGAATTTGCGAACGCGCACAGATCTGGACGACGACACGCTTGGCGCCATCAAGGAAGTTGTTTTGCGGCGGCTCGATTCCGATGATTTGTCGGGGTTTAACGAGCCAGGTACGACGGTTGCTCCCGACATTGGACAATCGCCAACATCGGCAGAGACATCGTCCGACAACCCGCCGGCGGCCAAAAACGCGCAACGGGCAACGGCAAAACAGGCGACGCCGGAATCCAACGGCAATGTTGTTACCAACCGCGTTCGCCAGATGTATCTCAATGACGAACTCACCGAGCATGAGATCTCCAGTGCGCTGGCCAGCGGCGGCCAAGAATTCGTTACCTATGCCATCGCTTTGAAATCCAAGACCCCGGTCGATGTGGTGTCGCGCGCGGTCTCCATGCGCAGCGGCAAGGCGATTGTCGCCCTGTGTTGGAAAGCCGATCTATCCATGCGTTTAGCGACCCGAATTCAGATGCATCTGGCCCATATCCCGCCAAGTGACGTCTTGCGTGCAACTGCGTCTGATGACTTTCCGCTCTCGCACGACGAAATGCGGTGGCAGCTTGAGTTTATGTCGGGGCTGACGACCACGGGTTAATGGTATGTCTGGTAAGTTGTACATAGAGCTCGGACGCGACCGATGACCTTGGCCCGCGCCGAATTGAAGCGGATCATCGACAGCAGTCGTGCCCTTGCATTCAATTGCCATGACATTGGGTCCCGCATTGCATCGGACGATGATGCGGGAAAGCTGTTCAACAACAAGCTGTTGAACAATACGCTATTCATTAAATCGATGGAGCGCGATGAACGCGGCCCGGTGTCGATCTTGAAGATGCGAACTCTGATTTATTTTCCCTACGATTTGAGCGAAGTCGCAGCGGGTGGGGATTCGATCTTGTTCGACGATCCCGGGTTTTTGGCGGCGCTGCAACACAAAATAGGGCTCGACTCCGCTACCAGCGACGACCGCGCGAATTACGCCGAGGATTTCGAAATTCTGAAAATGGTCCGGTCGCTGCCGACATTCGACCCGTTTTTATTGAAGAGCAAGGCTCAGCAGCTTGATCTACACGATCGTATTCACCCTGATTATTTTGATATCAGCGAAAGTGATTGGTTGAAAATACGCCAACCGATCCGCCTGAAAATTCAAGAATTGGTAGAGTGTGCGATCGGTAAGACGGAACAGGATACGAAATCTGCCGCCATCCAGAAATATGTTTTACTGTTTCTGGAGAAAATCTGGGAGGCGAAAAATATTGACGGCATCGAAGACTTTGTCGCCAGTCTGGAGATGTCGCCCGAACGCGCGCCCGATCTGTTTTTTGCCTGGAAGGCTATTTGCTACTATCAGGCCGAATTCGCCAGTGCGCAGTCTGACGTTCAAGACTTCTCTAACTGGTTGGGAGACGATGCGTTTGTCTACCCGTCGAATTGGGTCCAATTACACCCCGACGAAAAATCGCAGTTTGAAGCTTCGATCGAGCAATTGCGGGCGCGGGTGAGCGCCTCTTATCGGGAAATTGGCAGCGTGCTCGACGATTATGAGGACAGCTATCGAAAGTTTCTGGAAGAGGGACTGCCCCAGGATTTTAAGGGTTTTCTATCAAGCGCCGACCGCAAATATATCAAACTCGCCGCCAATCTTAGTGCGCATCTGCATGGTGTGACGATCTGGAACTCGATGACCAAAAAGTTCAGCGACCGCCTGAGCTACAACAAGTCAAACGAATTGATCGACACGCTTTCGGGCCTGTTCGGCGTCCAAGTAACGCCGCTGCTCACAAGACAGCTGGCATCCTAGCAAGTTAGTCCGGCCAGATCGCGGTGCCCATGCCGTGGTCGGTAAACACTTCCAACAAAATTGCATGCTCGGTACGGCCGTCGAGGATGACGGCCGCCTCAACATCGGCCTGAACGGCGCTCATGCAAGTTTCGACTTTCGGGATCATCCCACCAGTGATGACACCGCTATCAATAAAGGCGCGGGCCTCATCGACGTTCATGTCCGGGATAAGCTTACCGTCCCTATCGAGGACACCAGCGACGTCGGTCAGCATGAGCAAACGCGCGGCTTCGAGGGCGCCGGCAATGGCGCCGGCGGCGGTATCCGCGTTGATGTTGTAGGTCTCGCCGTCGCTGCCGGTACCCAGTGGGGCAATTACCGGGATCAGATCGGATTGAGCAAGATCGCTGAGCAGGCTGGGATCGACTTCGGTTGGCTCGCCGACGAATCCCAGATCGAGAATCTTCTCGATATTGGAATCCGATTCCGTTCGCGTGCGCCGCACCTTGCGCGCTTGAATCAGATTGCCGTCCTTGCCGGAAATGCCGACAGCGCGGCCGCCGGCGGTGTTGATGGCGGCAGCGATCGCTTTGTTGATCGAGCCCGAGAGCACCATCTCGACAATTTCCACCGTCTCGCGGTCGGTCACCCGAAGCCCGTCGACAAACTCGCTCTTTATTTTGAGCCGCTCGAGCATGGCGCCGATCTGCGGTCCGCCGCCATGCACCACGACCGGATTGATTCCGATCTGCTTCATTAACACAACATCGCGCGCGAACGAGGCGGCGAGATTTTCGTCGCCCATGGCGTGGCCGCCATATTTTATGACGAAGGTCTTGCCCGCATG
The DNA here is from genome assembly GCA_013003285.1 of Alphaproteobacteria bacterium. Lineage (GTDB taxonomy): Bacteria > Pseudomonadota > Alphaproteobacteria > UBA6615 > UBA6615 > JABDJY01. Next base: position 12,574 of record JABDJY010000174.1, read on the forward strand.
CCGCCGCATGAACGGTAACGCCTCGGAGAGTACGCCGGCCTTGGCCAGCATCTCGGTGGGCGGCATTCCTGTTTTCTTTGCCATCGTGCTTTTATTCTCTGTAATCCGGCTTATTCGCGCGCGGACTTTAACGCATCGGCGTCGTCGCCTGCCAGCGCCGCGATTTCGGCCCGTAGCTGAGCAATACCGTAGCCGTTTCGCGCGCTGGTCGCGATAGCGTCCGGCAGCGCGGCGGGATGCGTTTTAAGAATTTTTGCGGTTTCCTCCAGCCGGGCGGCGAGCGCGCTGGCGGTTAACTTGTCGGTCTTGGTGAGGACCACTTGATAACCGACCGCCGCGGCGTCCAGCATTGTCATCATTTCTTCGTCGTTGGCCTTAATGCCGTGGCGGCCATCGATCAGCACGCAGAGCCGGCGCAGGGTCGGCCGCCCGCGCAGATAGTCGCGCACGGTTTGAGTCCATGCGGCGATCTCGGTTTTCGACGCCTTGGCATAGCCGTAGCCCGGCATATCGACGAGCCAGAGCTGTCCGCCAAGGTCGAAAAAGTTCAGTTGCTGAGTGCGCCCCGGCGTATTGCTGGTGCGGGCCAGCGCTTTACGTCCGGTGAGCGCGTTGAGCAGGCTCGACTTGCCGCAGTTGGAACGGCCAGCGAAGGCGATTTCCGGAAGGTCGGGGTCCGCCAGACTGTCGAGCCGTGCGACCCCGCGTAAAAAGGTGCAAGGTTGGGCGAACAGCCAGCGGCCGAACTCAATCCGCGCTTCGGCTGCCGGGTCCGCCGCAGCCGGTGCGGCGCCAGCCGGGGGGTCGCTCGGGGGCATGGACTAGGTGGTCTTCTTCGCGCCACCGCCGAGCGTACCGCCGCCGACGGCAACTCCCATGCGACGCATGATGATGTACTGCTGGGTCACCGAAAGGAGGTTATTCCAGGTCCAGTAAATAACCAGGCCAACCGGGAAGTTCGCCAGGAAAAACATGAACATAAGTGGCATCAGCATGAACATGCGCGCCTGAATCGGGTCGGCGGGCGCGGGGTTCAGCTTCTGCTGCAGGAACATCGACGCGCCCATGAACAGCGGCCATAAGCCGATGGCCACAAAGCTGGTGCCGGCAGCGAGGAATGACGGCGGATCCCAGGGGATCAACCCGAACAGTTGGAAGATGTTGGTGGGATCGCGTTCGGAAAGGTCGACAATCCAGCCATAGAAAGGCGATTGCCGCATTTCGATCGAGGTGAACAAGACCTTATACAGCGCAAAGAAAACCGGGATCTGCAGCACCATCGGCAGGCAGCCCGATACCGGGTTTACCTTCTCGCGCTTGTACATCGCCATCAGCTCTTGCTGCATTTTTTGCTTGTCGTCGCCGTACTTCTCGCGAAGTTCGGTCATCTTCGGCTGCAACGCCTTCATCCTGCTCATCGATTTGTACGATTTGTTCGCGAGCGGGAAGAAGAAGATCTTGAGAATGACGGTCACCACCAAAATGGCGATGCCGAAATTAGCGGCGACCCCCAGGCTGCCGACAAAGGCTGCGATCACGATCAGGACCTGCAGCAGTGGTTTGGTGATGAAAAAGAACCAGCCAAAATCGATCGCCATTTCCAGGCGGGGGATGTTTTGTTCGTCCCGGTAGGTGATCAGCGTGTCGAACACCTTGGCGCCGGCAAACAAACGGCTGGTGACCTCGACTGTTGCCCCTGGCGCGACGGTATGGACTTCCTGTTCCAGGAAATCGGTCTGGTAACGATCGCCGCCGCGGGGTGTCTGCCCGTAGGAGAAGCTGGCATTGACCGGATTGTCCTGGTCGGGGATTACGGCGGCCAGCCAGTATTTATCGGTGATGCCGAGCCAGCCGCCGGTGGTGGCGAAACTGGTTGGTGCCGGTTCGTCCTCAAGGTCGCCGTAATCGATTTCCCGCAATGTGCCGTCGAGAATGCCGATGGGACCTTCGTGAAGAATAAAAAAGCCCAGCGTATCGGGCCGGTTGATCCGAGTCAGGCGTGCGAAGGCCGAGAGCGTAACGGGCGCGTCGCCGTTATTCGCAACCTGATCGACGATGGTGAACATGAACTTGTCGTCCATCGTATAGGTGCGGGTCAGCGTCAGGCCGTCTTCGGTTTGCGCGGTCAGCACCAGCGGCGTGTTGGGTGTGAGCTTTGAGCCATTGGTCTGCCAGTTGGTACCGCCGCTGCCCAGAGCCCCCTGGGTGCCGGCCCAACCGAACTCGGCAAAATAGGGGTTCGGCGAACCTGTCGGTGACAACAGCTCGATATCGGCGCTGTCGGGGTCCACACTCTCGCGGAAGTTTTGCAGGACAATATCGTCGATACGTCCGTTCTCAAGATTTATCGATCCGCGCAGGCTCTCAGATTCCAACGGAATGCGGCGATTAGCGGCGAT
>JABDJY010000009.1 GCA_013003285.1 Alphaproteobacteria bacterium
GCATAGTCGCGACCCACGTTCTGCAATGTCAACGGCGCATCCGTACCGATCAGACGGTAAACCACTGAAACATCGACGCCCATACGCAAGCCATCGCTGGACAATGCGGTGATCTGTTGCGCGCCGACCATCTCGATTGTCTCCGAGCGAACCGACATGCGCTCAACCGCCGCGAGCGGATTGATCACATGTATGCCTTCGGCCAGCTCCGGTTCCTGCACCGCGCCGAACAGAGTTTTGACGCCCACATGGCCCGCAGGCACGGTCGTTATGCTCGACGCAATCGCCAGCGCAATCGCGGTTAGGATGATTCCGACCGGTGCGGCTGCGGGGATTGCTCGGTTTCCGGCACGTGCGAATAGGGTGGCGATACCGATTACTAATACGGCTGCAGCGATCCAAATCATTCTAATTCTCCATCGTTGATTGAGAAGTTTCGGTGGGCAATCATCGATCGATCCCATCTGCCTGTGCCGTCGCCGGCAGGCGGTGGGAGTTCGCGCTCACGCTGTGTCTGATGAGTCGATGCGTGCCAAAAACGTAGGTGGGCACGCAAAAAATTGATTACCCTAGGTAAGATATTGGGATACGAAAAATCGTTTTCGAGACTTGACAAGGCGAATGATATAGGAACGAATAGGGAACATTTATTGGGATGAATATGTGGACAAATCGCCTTTGAGCTTGGTTGTGGGGGCTCAGGCCGTGTGCCAGTGTGGCCCCCAATCACGCGGGTGATTCGTTCGTTCGCATAAACCCATCAATCGGGAGAGGCACCGATGGCAGGCAGCGTAAACAAGGTCATTTTGGTCGGCAATTTGGGCCGCGATCCGGAAATCCGGTCGATGAATTCGGGCGACAGGGTGTGCAATCTTTCCCTGGCCACATCGGAATCGTGGAATGACAAGAATTCCGGTGAGCGTCAGGAGCGCACCGAATGGCATCGGGTGGTGATCTTCGACCAGCGGCTGATCGACGTGGTCGAGAAATACGTCAAGAAGGGCTCGAAGCTGTATATCGAAGGCCAGTTGCAGACCCGCAAATGGACCGATCAGCAGGGCGTCGAGAAATACTCCACCGAAGTGGTGCTACAGCGCTTCCGCGGTGAGCTCACCATGCTTGATACCCGCGGTGGCGGCTATGAAGCCGGTCAGCAGGGCGGCGATCCGGGCTATGGCGGGCAGCCGGCCATGGCCGGTGGAGGCGGTGGCGGCCAAATGGGCGGCGGCGGCAACCCAGGCAGCGATTTAGACGATGAAATTCCGTTTTAGCTCAATTTTTTTACAGTGATGCCGAGCCATCTGAAATGTTTCTGATATCCCTTCGGCGAACAGAATCAACGAATATTATCGGGAAGCTCGAACGACATGAGGTCACACAACGAAGGGAGTGATCGTGCTGGAAGCACTCATCCCCAGCGGGGCTACAATTTTCCTTGTTGCGCTGATAATTGTCTTAATGGTTTTTATTCGAACTGGTGTAAAACAAGTACCGCCGAAGCAGGAGTGGACGGTCGAACGCTTCGGTAAATACAGCCGTACAATGCAGCTCGGGTTGAACTTAATGATTCCCTTCGTCGAGACAGTAGCCTGCCAACGGTCTTTGGTTGAGGGCGGGAGAAATGACGCGCCGATGGGCCAATAGGGCGATGAAATACTATTCTAGTCAAATATTAGGGAAAAAGTATATTTTATTGAAGTATATAGGAAAAAAGTATTTTTCCGACGATCATTAATAGAAATAGGGAAAAAATACCCTATATATAGTGGTGTTATCGATCACCAGAGTTAAGGGGGCACCTGTCATGGAAGATTTAATCCCAAGCGGTTCTATTATATTCCTTATTGCGTTCGTTATATTCGGCGCCGTCAGTCTTCGCGCCGGCATCAAACAGGTGCCGCAGGCCCAAGAGTGGACCGTTGAGCGCTTCGGCAAATACACCCACACGATCCGGCCGGGCCTCAATTTGATTATCCCCTTTATCGACAAGGTCAGCTTCAGATTGTCCCTGCGCGAAACCGTGCTCGACATACCGCCCCAGGAAGTCATTTCCTACGATAACGCGACCATCACCGCCGATGGCGTCGCCTTCTATCAGATCGTCGATCCGGCTAAGGCCGCCTATGAGGTGCGCGATATGGAGCGCGCCCTATCGAACCTGTCCCTGACCAATTTGCGTACCGTGATCGGCTCCATGAGCCTCGACGATGTGTTGTCGAAACGCGACGATATTAACGAGCGACTGCTGCGGGTTATCGACGAGGCCAGCAACCCCTGGGGCATCAAGGTCAACCGCGTCGAGATCAAGGATCTGTCGCCGCCGGCCGATCTGGTTGAGGCCATGGGCCGACAGATGAAGGCCGAACGTGAAAAGCGCGCCGATATTTTAACCGCGGAGGGCTCGAAGCAATCGGCGATCCTGCGCGCCGAAGGCCAGAAGCAGGCGGCTATTCTGGAAGCCGAAGGCCGCCGCGAGGCCGCTTTCCGCGATGCCGAGGCGCGGGAACGCGAGGCCGCCGCCGAGGCCGAGGCGACCCGCTCGGTCTCCGACGCGATTGCCTCGGGCGACATCCATGCGGTCAACTACTTCGTCGCTCAAAAGTATATCGAGGCGATCGGCAGTTTAGCGTCGGCGCCGAACCAACGGGTCATCCTGTTCCCGATCGAAGCGTCCAGCGTTATCGGAAGTCTTGGTGGTATTGCCGAACTGGCCAAATCGACCTTCGGCATGGATGCCGGCGGCGGTGCCAATGGCCGCGACCGTTCAGTCGATAGTGGCAGCGTGCCGCCAACGCCGCGCGGCTAACGCCTTCAAGTCCGTACAGTTTGGCCTGGTTAGGTCGGGTATGAGTGAACAACGTTGAGGTGCAGCGATGGATGAGATTATTGCCTGGTTGTGGATGTTGGATTTCTGGCATTGGTGGGCGATCGGTATTGCGCTGATCTCGCTCGAAGCCTTTGTTGTCTCGACCTTCCTGCTGTGGCCGGGCATATCAGCCCTGGTCATGGGGTTCATCGTCCTCGTTGCGCCGGATATGGACTGGAAGTTCCAAGTCGGCCTGTTCGCCCTCCTGGCAGTGTTAACCTCCATCGCCTGGCAGAAATGGCAGAAAAAGAATCCGCCCACATCGGACCACCCCAATCTGAACGTGCGCGGCGCCAGTTTCGTCGGCCGGCGGGTCACTCTGGCCGAACCGTTGGCGAACGGCCGCGGCCGTATCGAAATCGGCGATGGCTGGTGGACCGTCTCGAGCCTTAATGGCGCGAATATCGATGCCGGTGTTGATGTGGAAGTGGTCGACGCCAAGGGCGGCACTCTCACCGTCAAGCCGGTCGCATAAGCGGCTTCCGAGCCCGCCAAATCAGCTCTCAAAAACCCGCTGACATCAGCGGGTTTTTACCCTCAGCCTTCCTTGTCCGAACAGGGCAATTCGGCTAGTATATTGCGATGCAAAAAAAGCCGACTCGGCGCGTCTGTTAGGGTCCTTCGGACAGACGCTAAACCATTGATATTGAACATTGACTGATCAATCAGATCCGCCACCGCCCGGCGGTGGCGACGTCTCCCCGGTGACCATCGAAGAGGAGATGAAAACCTCCTACTTGGCGTATGCCATGAGCGTCATCGTCAGCCGCGCGCTGCCCGATGTGCGCGACGGCTTGAAGCCGGTGCATCGCCGCATTCTCTACGCCATGAAAATGGGTGGCTACGAATATAACCGGCCCTACCGCAAGTCGGCGCGCATCGTCGGCGACGTGATGGGCGTTTATCACCCGCACGGCGATTCCGCGATTTACGACGCCATGGTGCGGATGGCGCAGTATTTCTCCATGCGCCTGGAACTGGTCGACGGCCAGGGTAATTTCGGCTCCATGGACGGCGATCCGCCGGCGGCCATGCGTTATACCGAGGCGCGCATGTCCAAGGCGGCGCACTCGCTGCTTGAAGACATCGAC
>JABDJY010000217.1 GCA_013003285.1 Alphaproteobacteria bacterium
TGGGTGAACTGCCCGGCCGCCGCCAACTGTCCTCGATGGCCGTTCAATATGGTCGACATACGAGAGGTGTAGGCTTCCGACTACCGCATCTATTTAGAGATTTTTAGCGTTTTTGCGCTCGTATAAAGGGTGACCGGGCGTTGGGTTTCGGTCCTCGATCGAACCTGTTCGGATTTCACCCGCCCGCATCTCAATCGCGCCGTTTTTCAGGAGAAAGACAATGCCGTGGGAAAATGTATCGGACGAAGAGGCGATAGAAGTTAAATATTTCGGCGTCCGCGGATGTCTGAAATTCTTTTACATCTTGTCGGTGCTCGGCTTTGCGTCAAGCGTCTACAATTTGATCAGTCCGGATCCGTTTCTCGTCGAACTGTATGACGGCAATCTCGGGTTGCTGCAGACGATTTATCTAATCTCGATCGCGCTACAACTCCCCTTCCTGGTCCTGACGCCAATCGGACATCCGCTGATGCCAAGCCTGAGCATCATATGTTCGTGGGTCTATACGATCTTTATCCTTACGTTCGCATTCGAACAGGACGCGGCGACGGAGGTCATGATCGCGGAGGGAGTTTCCCCGGAAATCGTCGCCGGCTTCAATACGGGCATCGCGATCCTCATTATCGGCACGACCGTGCTGTGGACCTGGTATTTACTGTGCTCGAAGCGGGTGAACGTCACCTACCGCAACCGGGTGCGCGACTGGGAATTGGTCTTACGGGCGCGTTGAGGTCGCCGCGCTATACCGCGTAATCGTAGCCCAGCGCGTCGACCGCCGGGCGTAGCGTGTCGAGGACCGCTGCGTCGATGAAGGGCAGATAGTTGCGGTAACGATAGACCGAGGAATTATACAAGGGGCGCGCCACCTGGGCGTAGCTCGCCGTGCGCACGCCGCCGGCGCGCTGGTGGAAATCCAGGCAGGCCGCGTCCCACTCGGCGCCGACATAATCGAGCATGGCGCGCACCACCGTCTCGGAGTCTTCGACAAGCTGCTCGTAGCGCACCGGCAGGACATCGCCCACCGGATCGGGCGACAGGGCGGCCAGATGATCGTGGGTCCGGGCGAACAGCGCGGCGATGGCCTCGGGCGAGAACGACCAGGGAAAGGGTTCGGCGAAATTCACGAAAAAGCTCGACAGCACCACATCGAGCGGATGACGCACCGCGTGGATGATCGGCGCCTCGGGAAACAGCAAACGGATGAGGCCGATATGCTCGGCATTGAACGGCGCCTTGTCGACGAACAAGCGCGCCGCAGTAGAATCGTCGGCGGGATCGTCCATGCGGTCGCGCACCTGGGTGAGATAATCTTGCCGCTGCGCTTGTAATATCTCCCGCGCCGCGCCGTCTTCCAGCGCGAATAGACCGTCGGGGAAACCGCCGCTGAGCCGCGCGGTCAGTTGGTCGGCGGCATCGACCATCAGGGTCAATTCGCCCATCGGCGCAATGGCGGGATGGGCGCCGAGAATACGCTCGATCAGCGTGGTGCCCGAGCGCATGAATCCGAGCACGAAGATCGGCTGCGGCGTGTCTCGCGGAAGGTCGTTCTGGATGTTGTTCGGGGCGGCGTCGCGTAGCGCCAGCTGTTCAAAGCGCGCGCGGTTCATGCCGGCTTCCACGACGGACATGCGCGCGGCGCACGTGGCGCCACCCTGGGCCGGCATATGCTTTTGCAGAGCGGCCAGTTTCTCGCGCGATTGCCGGTACGCCGCAAATGCTTCTTCGTAGCGGCCAAGCCGGTCCAACGCCCGGCCCCGTTCGGCGTGGCGGGTCACCTGCTGTTGGTCCGACATGCGGGCGCGGTCGACCCCATCGAGCAGGGTAAGCGCGCCGCCGGGGTCACCGCGGCGAAACGCCAGTTTGGCCAGTATCACCGTGGCCGAGGGATTGCCCGGGTCCAGGGCGATGGCGGTCTCAGAGTGGCGTTGGGCCGCCGGCGGATCATTTTCCAGCTCGTGCAGGGTCGCCAGCATGACATGCAGGTCCGGCTGGTCGGGGGCCAGCGCCACGCCCGCGTCGAGCGTGGCAATCGCCTCGCCGCCGCGTTCGAGACGATAGAGCAGCTGCGCCAGATTGCGCCGCGCCATGCCGTCGCCGGGATCGTGGCGGAGGGTCTCGCCGAACCATTGCTCGGCCTCGTCGAGGCGCCCGGCCTCCAGACACAGGCTGGCGAGCTCCCGGCTGGCGGCGGTCAAATCCGGCTGCGCCGCCAGCGCCTTGCGGTACTGCGCTTCGGCCGCCGCTCTGTCGCCGAGCAGGACTTGGGTGCGGGCAATTTCGAAATAGGCCACGGCCTCGGCGAAGCCCTGGGCGATCGCGGTCTCGAGGCAGGTGCGCGCGCCGGTGACATCGCGCAGGGCGCGCAGGGCCAGGCCGCGCAGATACCAGGCCTGCCCATTGCCCGGCTGGCGCTCGACAAGGTCCCGGCACAGCGCCGCCGCCTGACCCGGTTCGCCCTGGCGCAACATCTTGAGCGCCCGGGACAGGGCGTCCGCTGCCTCTAAGGCTGGCGCGGTACTGCTGGGCTGAGGATTCGCCGCAATGCTCATGGCGGAAAGCTAACGCGGCGGCCTTACCGGTTCGTAAAGAGGGCCGCCGCCACAAACTCCGGTTTTAATACTCCAGTTCGATCTGTTAGCGTGGCGCGCCCGCGGGCGGAAATTCATCTGTCCTGCGGCGCAACGCATTCTTTGGGAGCCCCTTCATGAGCGAACCGCGCGTCACAGCGCTGCATAGCGTCGATCTCGGCGTCGCCGACCTCGATGCCGCAACAATTTTTTTCACCGATATATGGGGCCTGACGCTTGTCGCCCACGACAACGCATCCAGCCATCTGCGCGGCACCGGGCCGTTCCACCACATCCTCGCGCTGCACCGCCGGCCGCGTGCCGAAATCCTGCGCATCAATCTGCTGGCCGCCGACCGCGCCGGCGTCGACGCGCTCCACGCGCGTGCCGGCGAACCGGGCGCGGTGCATGGCGTCACCGGTCTCACCGCCCCGGCGGCACTCGACCGGCCCGGTGGCGGCTACGGTTTTGCGTTTCGCGACGGCGAGGGCCGCAACCTCGCCATCGTTGCCGATATCGCAACCCACAGCGACACCGATGATGCGCCCGACCGGCCGCGCAAGCTGGCCCATGTCGTGCTCAACGCCGAAGCGCCCGCGCCATCGGTGGCTCTGTTTACCGACCTGCTCGGCTTTCGCGTCAGCGACCGCACGCGCATGCACAATTTCCTGCGCTGCGGCGACACCGCCGCCGGCCGCATCGACCATCACAACATCGCTATCGGTAACGGCGGTGGCGGCGATGGCGGCGGGCCGACGCTCAACCACATCGCCTTCGAGATGCCGGATCTGGAATCGGTTATGCGCGGCG
>JABDJY010000243.1 GCA_013003285.1 Alphaproteobacteria bacterium
GCCCCGGCGCGATGCGTAATGGCGTCGCCACCCCCGTCCTGGCGCTGACCAAAACCCGCTTGGCGGGACGGTCCGATTTCGGCCATAAGGGAAAAATCACAATCTCTCCCGCATGGCGGCGAAGTTCGCCCAGCAGCTCATCCAGGCGGTCGGCCCGATGAATCAAAGTTAGATGCCCCTTTGGCTTGAGCGCCGCCACCATGGCCTCGATCCACGTCGGCAGGCCCACGGCGTTTTCGATATTGGCCGTGTCGCGCTGCGCGTTGCCAATAATCCGGCCATCGGCACGCATCGCCTCGAGATAAGGCGGATTGGAAAAGACATGGTCGAAGGAATTCGAGATGATTTGGGCCGGCGGATCGCTTACATCGCCTTCCACGAAAGCAACCCGATCACCCGCCTCGTTCAGCAGCGCATTTTGCCGCGCCAGGGCAAGCATATCAGGATCCTTTTCCAGTCCGACAATCCGACAAGCCGGCACCCGATGGTGCAGGCACAATGACGCCGCGCCGGTCCCGCTGCCCAGATCGAGCGCCACATCGCCACCAGCCGCGCTCACCGCCGCCGCCAGAAGAATGGGGTCGATCGCTACCCGATAACCACTGGCTGGCTGATGAAATCGGACCTGGCCGTTCAATAGCCAATCTTCGGTCGTGTCGGCTGCCGGCGCCACACCTTGGCTCATGAGCCCTCCGGCGGCGGCAATTCGCCGGCGTCGCGCAGGATCGTCATGGCCAAATCGTAATCTTCGTCGATCACCATGAGGCGGCGCATGATGGCACCGGCGCTGCCCTCAAGAATAGAAGTGTGGCTGTCAAAGATGACCCCTTCGATCCGCCCATCGGCCAACAGCGCACAGACCCAAGACAGCCGGACCGGATCGTTACTTCGCAAGATTTCCTGCAACTTCGAAAACTCCCCTCGCGACCCGGTTTGCGGTGCGACACGATAACGTGTGCGGCAAACCGACCTCTTGACCCTTAGCTACACAGACCTATGCTCGCCTTCCAGTTCTTGTACGTCAATGTTGCGTGCCGATGGGCCCCATCATAGACACGTGAACGTCCGCGCGAGGAGTATTTCCAGTGGCTGTCGTCGCACAATTAACGGGCATCAGAGATAGCGGCGAGCCAACGCCGCTTGATGCCTTGCGCAATCTGTGCGCGGCTGATCTGGCCAAGGTCAATCAGCTCATCATTGACCATATGCAGTCGGAAGTACCGCTCATCCCGCAACTTGCCGGACATCTCATTGCCGCCGGGGGCAAGCGGTTGCGGCCGTTGCTGACCCTGGCCAGCGCGCGTCTGTGCAATTACCGCGGCGACGATCATATCGGCCTCGCCGCGGCGGTGGAATTCATTCACACCGCGACCCTGCTGCACGACGACGTGGTCGACGAATCCGACCTGCGCCGGGGCCGCGATACCGCCAACGCCGTTTGGGGCAACCAGGCCAGCGTTCTGGTCGGTGACTTTCTGTTCAGCCGCGCCTTTCGATTGATGGTGCAAAGCGATTCGATGCGAGTGCTCGATATTTTGGCCAATGCCAGTGCGGTGATCGCCGAGGGCGAGGTCGCGCAATTGACCACCGCCAACGATACCGCGACCGACGAGGACGGTTATCTCGACGTCATTCGCGCAAAGACCGCGGCGCTGTTTTCCGCCGCCTGCAAGATCGGCGCTGTCATCGGCGAACGCCCCGAAGCCGAGGAAATCGCACTCGACCAATATGGCCTAAACCTGGGTATCGCCTTCCAATTGGTCGACGATTTTCTTGATTATGGAATTGCCGACGATCGGCTGGGCAAAGACGTCGGCGATGATTTCCGCGAAGGCAAAATCACCCTGCCGGTGATCCTCGCTTTCCGTCGCGGCGACGCCGAGCAGCAAAGCTTTTGGAAGCGCACCCTCGAAGATCTCGACCAACGGGATGGCGATCTCGACCATGCGTGCCGCCTGCTGGCCGAGCATGACGCGCTGGCCGATACGCAAGTGCGCGCGCGCGGTTATGCCGAGACAGCACGGGCGGCGCTGGACATATTTCCCCAAGGTCCCCACCGCACGGCGCTGGAAGAAGTCGTCGATTTCTGCGTCGAGCGCGCCTACTAGCGCTACAGATAGGGCGAAAATAGCCGCGCGATGCCGTCGCGCAGTTTAACGATCAGATTTCTGTTATTGAGATCGTCCAGAGTCAGGCGGCGCGATTGAGCTAATTCAGCGGCAAATATACCGCCGAGCTGTTCGACCAACTCCCTACCCTGACACTCCACATTAAACTCGAAATTCAAGCTCAGGCTACGCGGGTCCCAGTTCGACGATCCGACCAGCGCCCAACAATCATCGACCAGCATCAGCTTGGAATGATTGAACGGCGGCGGCCCCAGCCATATGCGGCAGCCAACGTTAATCAACTCGTCCAACCGCGCCATCGAGGCCCAAGTGACGAAGGCCAGGTTGGTCTTCTCAGGCAGAATGATATCGACCTCCACACCCCGCAGCGCGGCTAGGCGTAGTCCTGCAGCCAGGGTCTCGTCAGGCAGAAAATAGGGGGTCAAAACGCGCAGCGACTGGCGTGCTTCGGAGATCGCCGCTGCCATGATCCAGCGCACCCGCTCGACCGATTCATGAGGACCAGAGGGAATGCCGCGCGCGACAACGTCACCGCGCCCCGTTAGCGGCGGGAACCAGCCCTCACCCACCAGAGTTTCTTTGGTCGTAATGTGCCAGTCGTCGGCAAAGGCTTCGGTGAGGTGCGCCACCAACGGCCCTTCAACCTTGAACTGAATGTCGCGCACCCGACGGCGGGCCGGCGCATCGGTACAATTCCAAGCGCTGACATTCATGCCACCGGTGAACCCAATCGCGCCATCGACCACCAATACTTTTTGGTGGTTGCGCAGATTGAGATAAGGCATCCGCCACGGCCATAAGGAATACATAAACCGTGCGTGCGGAATACCGGCCTGTTTTAAAGCCCGCACCATGGGCGGCCAGGAATAAACCTGTCCGACCCCATCGATCAGTACCCGAACCTCGACACCGCGGTCGACGGCGCCCCCCAGCGCCGCGACAATCTCGCGTCCCACATCGTCGCAGTTAAATATGTAGCTTTCGAAACATATGGAGCGC
>JABDJY010000264.1 GCA_013003285.1 Alphaproteobacteria bacterium
CCTCCGGCGCCGCCGGCGCGGCCAAATGCCAATCGAGCCGGATGTCGGTCAGCGCGGGACGCTCCAGTTTGCGATGCAGGGCGCTCATCTTGGCCACCACCTCATCGGGCTTATCGATATAGGTGAAGGTGCCCCGCCCGGCCTCGGCCGCCCGGCGCATAAAAAAGCTGTTGGGCGCCGACCCCAGGCCGACCGTGAACAGCCGGGTCGATCCGAGCTTCGTCTCGATCAGCTCGGTCAAGGCATGCTCGTTACTCACCGACCCGTCGGTCAGGAACACCACCTGGCGCAGCCGTCCTTCCGGCGCCTGATTGGCGAACGCCGCGGTCAACGCGCCGTGCATTTCCGTACCGCCACCCGACGTCAAGGATTGCAGCGCGCTCAAACCATTTCGAATATTCGCGCGGGTCGCGGGCTGCACATGGCTGAACAGGCGACGCGTCGCATTGTCGAAAACGATGAGGTTAAAACGGTCGCGCGTGGTCAGCCGTTCGAGCGCAAGCCGGCCAGCTTCACGCGCACTGGCAATCGCCGGCCCGTGCATCGAACCCGACTTATCGAGCACCAACACCAAATCCCGCGGCACGCTGCGCTCGGGCCAGGCAGCGGCGTCGGGCGGCAGCAGGCTGACATATATATGTTCGGCGCCATCGCGGGTCTCGCTGAACAAGCCAATCTCCGGCTGCGCCCCGGTCACAGGGGTCCAGTTAAGAACAAAGTCCTGGTCGGCCGGGACAACCCCATTGGCCAGGGTCACGTGAACACCGCCGCTGCCGCTTATGTCGCGTACAATCTCGATTTGGTGGTTCGGTGCCGAAATATCGGCTAGCGGCGCGCCGGTGTTGAGATAAACCTGCAGCGAGACCGGGTTGATCTTGCCCAACGCCGGATTACGCACCGGGCCGAACAGATCGCGGCCGCGTTCACGGATTGTGGACGGTTGCCGCCTCGCGCCGTCGCCCTCATGGCTGATTGCCGCCGCGCCGGTGTCGAGATTTATTTTCTGGAGACCGCGTTCGCCATCGAAGGGCGCGACGGGCGGGCGCGGCAATGCCGGCGGCACCGCGACCAGCGGCAGATCCGCCCCCGGTGTGTAGCGCGGATTTACCACCAGCGGGAAGCGGTAGCTATAGACCCCATCGGCGAACAGCGCCGTGTCCTGATACTCGATCTCGACACTGATCTGCTCACCCGGGCCGATATTGGCGACACTCGTGGAAAATACATTGGGTCGTTTGCTCGATAACAGCGACGCACGTCTGCCCGCTGCGGCGGCTTCTTTGTAGACCTTCTGGGCCTCTTCCTTTTCAAGAATACGGCCGCGCACCTCGCGGTCGCCGATCCGCAAAGTGAGGCGGTCGACCGCCGAGCGTTCCGGCAGCGGAAAAACATAGATACCCTCGAGCCAAACCTTCGATGGGTTGCGGAAATGCTGCACCACACTGACCCGCGCGACATCGCCGGTAACCTGGATCGTCACGTCGGACGCCAAGGTCGCGGCTGCAAACAAGGTGTCGGTGCGATCGCTCTTAAAGAACATGCCGGCCGCCGGCGGCAGATCGGCGGCCACCGGAACCGCCGCGACCTGGATAGATGCCTGGGCGTGAGCCGGTGTGGCGGTCAAGGTCAGCGCGGCGAGAACCACGGCGTTCAGCAATAGCGCGCCGAGTAACACGGCACATCTGGCAAGCAATAAACGTCGGCCCAGGCCGAACGATCGGAGGGATGGTGAGGTCATCTGCGTCTTCCCGTTGATATTGAGTTTGTTATTGGCGAGCGCAGCCGCTGTCGGTCGGCTCGAGGAGCGATAACAAACTCACGGTGCGGCGAAAGCGCGCCGGCAATTGGGCAGAGCGATGAAACAGTGTGGCGATTTGACGGTAAGAGGTGCGCGAAGCGACGCGTCGCCGCGCGGGGTCAACTAGCGGACGCTGAGCGCGGCCCGCAGCGCGTCGGCTTCCGGCGAGACAAGATCTGGATCGTTGACGATGGCTTTAGGTCCCAAGGTGCGGCCATAATAGCCATCGTTCCAACTGGCACGGGGCTCGACCACGGCGCCTTCCAGCGCACCGCCCCCGAAAAGCCCCTGACTAACCGCAAACTGGAAAATATCGTCACGCGCCGCCGTCGTCGTCGACGCCTCGAGACCCGCGCCCTTATGAGCAACCGCGATGCCCAGGTCGACGCCCAGCTTCACCTTGTCCGATAGTAGCGCCTCAAGCGCCGCATCATTCATGACCGTGAACAGCACCTTCGAAGATTGGCCGCCCATCTGCAATCCAACCGAGGCCGCGCCCAGCGTTACAAAGACCGGCGCGCTCCAGCTATTGTCGGCGCGGCGCGCCATCAGCACCCCGTTGCCCCCCTCGCCACCGACAATGAACGCGCCTTTGAGCAAGTTCGGCACGATCAATATTGCCTTAGCTCGGCTGATGGCGTCGTTCATCTTGCCCGACAGGAGTTCGGCCGCGCGCAGATCAATCAACGCCGCTTCGGCCTCGAGCAATAGTTTGCGCTGCTGCAGGGTATCTTGCGCCGCCACCGGCGCGACTGCGATTAGGCTGGCGGCCAAGACCGCGATCAACCATGCGCTGGTATGTTTCATGGTCAATTTCATTGGTATTTCATACCAGGCCGACTCGGGCGACACCTTGCGCTAAATCAACTGATTTAGTGACCAACGGCCACCTCGCTTTGACGGCTGCGCCGATAGCGTGCGGGGCTGGCTTCGAAGTGGCGCCGGAACACCCGCCCGAATGCAGCCTCCGAACGGTATCCGCTGCGCTCCGCCACATCGAGTATCGACAGATCGGACTCGGTCAGTAACTGTCGCCCCACCTGCATGCGCCAGCCCGTGAGGTATTGCATCGGGGTCATCCCCATACATTCGTGAAACCGGCTGGCAAACGCGGTGCGCGACAGACCGGCGCGACGCGCCATTTTCTCCAAGGTCCAGGCGGCCTCCGGTTCCTGGTGCAACGAATGTAGGGAGCGGCTGATATGGGCATCGGCAAGGCCCCGGAAAACCTGCCTTGTCTGACCATCGGCAGCGAGATAGGCGCGGATCGCCTGAGCGAAAATTATTTCCGACAGGCGCAGCGTGACGAACTCATTGCCCAGAGAGTCGCCGCCGGCTTCCGAGCCAATTAGTTTCAAGGTGCCCTCGAGCCACAGATGAGAAACGTCGCCGGTGTTGCGGACATGGATGAACGGCGGCAGGGCATCGAGCAGCGGATGACCGGCATCCTTGTCGAAGGCAAAGTGCCCGCAGACCAGCTGCGTGTCATGACCCTGCCCCGGTTCGCCATAGACCAGGGCCCCCTCTCCGGTGAAACCGGACTGGGTCACCACTTCATCGACCGATCTTGCGAGCGCGTCCGCCGGGTCGGACAGTCGGTGTTGCGCGCCGTGGGTCACGATCACCAGGTCACCCTGTTCAAGCAGAACAGGCGCATCGACACCGGCAACCGACAGCCAGCAGCGACCGCGATGCACCAGGTGAAACCGGGCGACGTTCTCGAACGCCGGCACCTCAATGCCCCAGGGCGGACTGAACTCGGTTCGGAAATACAAGGTTCCCTGTAATTTCAGCAGCCCCAAGACGTCACTCAATATATCCATTTCACGCGATCCTTTCGCTCAAGATAGGATATAGGCGTAATTTCTGAATTCCCGCAATAACTGTACGATTGGTCTAGTTTGGTGAACGATCTGTCATTGTTCATACGTCAGATTGCCCAATATCTGTCTCCGTTGCACAGGAAAACTGTTTCCAGGGCGACTTCAACCCCTCCCGCAGCCGAAAACCTATTCGGCCCGGACAACAGAAAACGGAGACCTCGTTATGAACCTAAAAGCAATCTTTGCCGCAGCGGCGCTATCATTGGCCCTCACGGCCGGCGCCGCCAACGCCGAAAATCCAGCCGATCTAAACGATCTGGAAATCGCCCATGTCGCCTACACCGCCGACTTGATCGATATTCGCTACGCCCATTTGGCGCTGGCAATCTCTAAGAATGAAGACGTTCGGGGATTCGCCAATAGCATGATCAACGACCACAGCCATGTGAACGATGAGGCGTTGGCCTTGCTCAAAAAGCTCAACGCACAGCCGGCCGATAATTTTCTCAGCCAGCAGTTGAATGCACAGGCCGATCAATTGGTTGGCGAACTAAGCCAACTCACCGGCGCCGAGTTCGACAAACGCTATGCAGCCAACGAACTCGCCTACCACCAGGCGGTCAACGGTCTGGTCGCGGACACCTTCATTCCCAACATCGACAATGCCGAGGTGAAGGCCTTGTTCGAAGAGGCGCTCGCGATCTTCAAAGTTCACGAAGAAACCGCAGCAACACTCGTCGAGGACGTTCGCACCAAAGTGACGGCCAAATAGCGCAAGCCAAGGGGGGCTGCGGTGGCACTCACTTGAGCCCGCTACCCAGTCCCTCTTCACGCCTATTGGGATAGGCGTAAGAAGACACATTGCTAACGGGCAAATCTCACCTACACTGAAACATGCTAGGCCATGTCGTCATTGAAGATAAAACTGAAACGCGTCTATGAAGCGCCCGCCGACGATGACGGCGCGCGCATACTCGTTGAAAGATTGTGGCCACGCGGACAAACCAAGGCCAGCGTCGCCGCCGATCATTGGATCAGGGACATCGCCCCCTCACCGGAACTGCGCACATGGTTCGGCCATCGCGTGGAGCGCTGGGAAGAGTTTTGCGAGCGCTACCACGCCGAACTCGACAACAACGACACGGCTTTGGAAACCCTGAAACGCCTGTGCGCCGGCCAGTCGGTGACATTCCTATTCGCCGCCAAGGACGTGGAGCGCAACGGCGCCGTCGCCCTCCGCGACTATCTGCTCGCCAGGTCCTGACAAAGCCGCGGCAACAATTTCTCTATTCGGGAATCTCTTCCGCATCGATCAGCACGAAGGCGATCCGGCATGCCTTGTCGGTGCGGTTTGACCAAGCATGGTTGGTGCCGCGCTGGATCAGCACATCGCCCGGCCCCATGGGGGTTTCGCCGACATCCATCATGGCGACCACCTCGCCCTCTAGAACAATGGCGTAGTCGACCGTACGGGTTTTATGAAAGCCGGGATGGCGCGATCCGGCGCCGGCGGCATAGGCGTCGCCGCCGGCGACAGCGCTTGTATCTGGCGCCTTATCGACATTGGGTCCGAACCGCAGAGTGTCGGGCGGAATATCGACAATGCGAAAGACATTACCGTTTACCGGCGGCTGCAGGCTGATCGGCCGGTCGGCAGCATCGGGCGCGCCGGTATTGGTCGCCGGCGCCTCGTCGACGGCCCATAGCTCGGTCCAGGGATACCCCTCTATGCCGCCGGTGTTGGTAACGTTGGGCGCAGCGCGATCTTCCTGAATATAAGATTCGCCGTTTTCATTGTGTCCCGCAATGATGCGTCTGACGGGCTTAAGCATGACCGGATTCCCCCTGTTGATTTTGCTGTTCACGCCAATCTAGCGCGCATGACAGTAAAATACAGCCAGGCATCCTAACGTTTGATCCAGGTCTCTCCCGCGGCGACGATCCGGCTTGTCCCATCGGGCTTGGTCAACACGAGGGTCCAGGTGGCACCGTCGTCGGTGGTGAACACTTCGACCACACCACCCTCGTCGGTAATACCGACCGCAGCCTGAGCTTCGGCATATTGTGCGTCCAACTGCTCAACGAGATCAGCGCGCGGCATATCTGCCGACTGAGCCACGGCGGTAGCTGAACCGAACATAACTGCCGCCAAAAACGCCGCCGCGAGCACGGCAATGGTAGCGTTGCGAGCGGTCGAAGCCCTCACGCCCCGATCGTATCTTGTAAAAACGTTCATAGCGGCCTCCAATTCCAAGTCTACAGTGCCCGCAGGCTGTCCGCGGACCTTATGCAAAGAACATGGAATATGGGCGGCAAAAGAGGTGTGAGGATGCTCACACCTCGCGTCTAGTTTATGGGTGGTGAGCAGAGCTTAAATGAAGCGAAACCAGTCGAAGAAACGGTTGAAACCCCTGATGATCGCTTTTGAAGCGGCGGCTAGGCCACTAAATGCAAGGCGCGATCCGCCGGCAAGCTAACCGTGACGACGGTGCCAACGCCAAGCTCGCTATGCAGGTCCAGACTCCCACCATGATGTTCGACCAGGGATTTAGTTAGCGGCAGCCCCAGGCCGGTCCCTTCATATGCACGGTCCAGCGTGCTTTCAACCTGCTCGAAGCGTGCGAGTGCTTTGGGAATATTCTCGGGCGCGATACCGATCCCGGTATCTGCAACCTGCAACACGAACCCGCGATCGATATGGTACCAGGCGCGAACCGTGACCGTGCCGCCCGCCAGGGTAAACTTCACCGCGTTCGAGATTAGATTGAGGACAATCTGCCTAACCCGGGTCTCGTCCGCGCGCAGCAACGGCAACAGTTCTTCGTCGATATCGACAAGAATGCGCACGTCCTCGGCATCGGCGCGCTCGCGAATCATTGCCACGCAATAGCGCAAGAGATCGGCGACATTGATATCGTCATCTGTCAATTCGACGCTGCCGGCTTCGATCTTCGAGATGTCCAGTAAGTCGTTGATCAGGGCGAGCAGATGAACACCGGCCTCTTTGATGTAGCTGGCATATTTTTGGTACTCGACATTGCCGATCGGCCCAAGCGCCTCGGCGTAAATCATCTCCGAAAACCCATTAATGGCGTTCAGCGGTGTTCGCAATTCGTGGCTCATATTGGCCAGGAATTCGGATTTTGCCCGGTTGGCGATTTCCGCTTCGTCTTTGGCGGCATTCGCCGCAGCCTCCGCCCGCTTATGATCCGTGATATCGACCGACAACACATAGACGCCGACCACCTGATCCGACGCGTCGAACTGCGGCAAACAGGTCGTTTGGTAGTCCCGCCGCACGCCGTCGACCGAGGTGCGTTCAATTTCGAAAGTAGCTTCTCTACCGGCCAATGCCTGTTGGAAATAGGGAGCAAGTTCCGCATATACCGCAGGACTCAGAACGTCGCTCACACGCTTACCGATAAAATACTCGCTCGGCTGCCGATATAGCTCTTCGACACCTTTGTTAACGAAGCGATATCGCAGGTCCCGGTCGATGTGGAGAAAGTGGCCAGGAATATTATCGGCGATCAGACGGAAGCTTTCAGCGGTCTCACGGCCCTCTGACTGCGCGTGCACCTGCTCGCTGATATCGCGGTTGATGCTGAAGCTGCCAAGCTGACCATCATCGTCGCGAAATGCAAAAATGGCTGAGTCCGAGATGCCTTCACGACCATCCTTGCGCCTGAAACTAATTCGACCGGACCAACGTCCATCACCCCTAATTGCATCGACGATCGTATCCTGCAGGGCCGGCAGGTCACCCGGCATGTGAAGCAGGATTACCGAATTACCCAGCGCCTCGTCGCGAGTATACCCATACATACGCTCCGCAGCCGGATTCCAATCGCTGATAATACCATCGATATCGGTAACAATGATCGCGTAGACATCCTGTTCCTGGAACAATGCCTGATGCAACGGCAAGGCACCGGCAGCAATATCCGCAGTCATATCGGACGTGGTTTTCCCGGCGTTCGACACAAATTACTCCGCTTACAGGACATGCTGAGACAAAGGCGCGGTGATCGGTGAAACCTTACACGCGAACCAATATTTATGGGTACTCCGGCTTAATGTCCGGTTAACGGCACCCCCTATTCAGGGGCGTTCTGTTTCATTCAGAATCGTGTTTAACCCACAGAAAAGATTGATATATTTCCGTTCGTCACTTTACAGAGTCGTTTGGCGTAATTAGGTGGTTGGCGTTAGCTGGGTGTTAGCTAGGAGGCCGACATGAGCGCCACGAACGACAATATCTATTCCAAACAATCGCCTAATCGACGAAAGCTGACCACGCTCTACGTCGATAAGGTGGTGCCTGGTGATGATCGATTTAAGGTGTGGGACACCGATGTTAGCGGGTTGGTGCTGCAGGTCGAACCAACGGGATCGAAATCTTGGTATCTTTATTATCGGCGTAACGGTCGTGCTCGGTGGCACCGACTTGGTGCCGTTAACAGCGTGAGCCTGAGTGCTGTTCGCGAAACCGTACGTCAGCTGAATGCGCGGCTAATGCTCGATCCGTCCTTCGACCCGCAGGTAGAGAAGGCAGCCGGGCGGACCCAAGCTACCGTGAGCGACTTGATAGAGCATTACGCCGCCGATCACCTGTCCACACTGAGGTCGGGTTCGCAGGGCACTTTCCTGCTAAGGCGGTTTGTTGCGCCTACCCTTGGTAAGATGGCGGCGGCCAGCGTTCAGCGGTCGGACGTTCGAACAATGTTGAAAGGGATGTCGTCGCTATCAACACGCCAGCAAGTTCTGGCCAACATTTCCGGTATGTTTAAATGGGCAGTCCGTAATGACTTTCCCAGTATTACGGCCAACCCAGCCTTCGGAATTGAACAACGCAAAGCGACGGCACGAGAGCGTATCCTTTCCGATAACGAGTTGCCGGTGTTCTGGTATGGTTTCGACAATGCCGGTTTAACGGCAAGTCGGGCGCTACGGATAATGTTGTTGACCGGCCAGCGCCCCGGTGAAGTTCGACACACACGTTGGCAGGACCTCGAAATCGGTGAGCATCAGTTTACTGA
>JABDJY010000107.1 GCA_013003285.1 Alphaproteobacteria bacterium
CTGCCAAGGCAGCGCGATACACCAAGACAGTCTAGGGTCGAAACCGCTTAAGCGGCGGTTTCGACACGACTGAATTCGGAGACGCGCGGGCCAAAGCCCAACTGTTGCAGCCAGAAACTCTCGATATTGCGGAGGATTTCGTTGGCGTTCGTCAGGGTCTCCGGATCGAGATCACCGCTAGCCACTTCGGCGCTGTGACGCTCGAACATGCTTTCCAGCGCTCGGCTCAACGCCAACCCCTTATCCGTCAGCCGAACCCGGACCGAGCGGCGGTCATGGGATGAGCGTTCCTGATGCAGGTAACCGTTTTCCGTCATCTTCTTGACGTTGTAGGAAACATTGGAGCCAAGATAGTAGCCCCGCAGCGTCAATTCGCCGACCGTCAGCTCGTCGCCACCAATATTATACAAGATCAACGCCTGGACGTTGTTGATGTCGCGAACATCGGTACTGTCGAGTTCGTTTTTGATGACCTCGAGGAACTGTCTATGCATCCGTTCGAGCGCATTTATAGTCGTCAGGTAAGCCTGTTTCACCGTTCGCCCTCCCGGGGTTTGCGTGATGTGAATTGGCGTAGATTATCACTTTAAGGAGTTAAAGATGGCTTAAGGCAATTTAACCAAAAACCTCTCTAAAATATGTTGAATTTGTTGGTATTTCGACCGATTCAGCTATCGCGGATTTGGCGAATAATTGCCGAAAAATCAAGCTCTGCATTGTCTCCCAAACTGGCGAAGCTATCGTACAATTGGGTGGCGTGCGCACCCAATGGGGTATTGGCGTCTGCAGAGGCCGCCGCCTCCTGCGACAGCTTCAAATCTTTTAGCATCATGGCAACGGTAAAACCGGCCGCATAATCATTATTGGCCGGCGATGACGGTACCGGCCCTGGCACGGGGCAATAGCTCGTCATGGCCCAGCATTGGCTGGTCGCCGTGGACACGATATCCCACAGTTTTTGGGCGTCGAGGTCGAGCTTTTCCGCCAACAGGAAACCCTCACTGACCGCGATCATCTCAATCGCCAGCATCAAATTGTTGCAAACCTTGGCGGCTTGGCCCCGACCGGGGCCGCCGGCATGAAAAATATTCTTGCCCATTGCCATGAGAATGGGTTCAGCGCGTTTAAAAGCCGCGTCTACGCCACCACACATGAATGTCAGGGTTCCGGCGGCCGCCCCGCCGATACCGCCGGAGACCGGCGCGTCGATCATGTCCAATCCCTTGTCGGCAGCAACAGCGATCACATCGCGGGCGGTCGTCACGTCAATGGTGGATGAATCGATCAGCAAGGTTCCGGGCTTAACTGCGGCGATGACCTTGTCATCATCGATAAAGACCGAGCGCACATGGGCGCCGGCGGGCAGCATGGTAATGACAACTTCCGCGTCTGCGGCGGCGGCGACGGCGTTATCGGCAGCCGAGGCGCCAGCCGAGACGGCACGCGCAACCGCATCGGGCACCAAATCGAAGGCAGCGACACTGTGGCCGGCCTCGATAAGATTGGTCACCATCGGACCGCCCATATTACCCAATCCAATAAATCCGATCGCAGACATGGTCTCTCCCCTTTTCCTAAGCTCTTATTTTACCCGAAATCCGGCTCGCCGGAGGCGGGCGCAAAATATTCATCGACATCGTTCTCGCTGACTCCGGCCAGATCGGCGGGTTGCCAGTTAGGCGCGCCATCCTTATCGATGACCACCGCCCGGATCCCTTCGAACAAATCATTGCCGCGAAAGCAGCGGTCGGCAATCCGGTATTCCATGGTCATGGCATCTTCAAAGCGCGTCAGCGACTGTCCGGCGCGTAACTGGCGAAACGACACTTTCAAACTGGTCGGCGACTTTGAGTTCAATATCTCGGCGGTTTCGTTGCCCCAAACGCTACCTTCAGCGGCCAGGCGCGCAAGAATCGCCTCGACGCTCGTCGCCGAAAAACACCGGTTAATCGCGGCCTGATGTTCGGCCAGCTTATTGGGACCGGGATTGCCGGAAAACTCTCGCAAGACAGCGCTGATCACGCCTTTGTCCGGCGGCGTATTGGCCAGAGCATCGATGATCGCGTCAATCTTATCCGAGGCAACATAAACATCGCCGATGCCGGCATAAAGGCAATCGGCGGCCCGCATCCGGTAACCCGTCAGTCCCAAATACATGCCGATCTCGCCCGGACAGCGCGGCAGGAACCAACTGGCGCCAATATCGGGAAACAGGCCTATTCCGGTCTCGGGCATGG
Source organism: Alphaproteobacteria bacterium (assembly GCA_013003285.1). Classification (GTDB taxonomy): domain Bacteria; phylum Pseudomonadota; class Alphaproteobacteria; order UBA6615; family UBA6615; genus JABDJY01. The sequence goes on from JABDJY010000107.1 coordinate 2,238, forward strand.
CAAATAGTGTGCGCTCGGTGACCACCCGGTGCGAGCCGTGGATCGAGACCCCAACGCCACCCCCCATAACCACGCCATCCATCAATGCGATGTAGGGCTTGGGGTAATTAAAGATGGTGACGTTCTGGGTATATTCGGCGCCATAGTAACTCGGTCCGAAATCTGTGCCGCGCTTTTCGTAAAGATCGCGGATATCACCGCCGGCGCAGAAGGCGCGATCACCGGCACCCTGAATAATGACTGCGGAAATGGCGTCGTCGGCCGCCCAGGCGAAGAGTTGCGGTTCCATCGCCTCAATCATGGCAAGCGAAAGCGCGTTGAGCGCCTTGGGCTTGTTCAGCGTAATAAGCCCAAGCCTTCCGCGGGTTTCGAAAATAACGTCTGACGTTCCGGTCATATTATGGGTTTTCTACTGCCGCAAAAAATCGCGGGCGATGATGACGCGCATGATCTCGTTCGTGCCTTCGAGGATTTGATGCACCCGCAAATCACGGAGATAGCGCTCGATGGGAAACTCTTTGAGATAGCCATAGCCGCCATGTAGTTGCAGCGCCCGATTGACCACGTCGAATCCTTGGTCGGTCGCCAGGCGCTTAGCCATGGCGGCCGCCACCGTGGTTCCCGGCGCCGTGTTATCGAGCATCCAGGCGGCGCGATGGAGCATCACCCGCGCCGACTCCAACTCGGTCGCCATATCGGCCAACTGAAACTGCAGCGCCTGAAATTCGGCGAGCGTCTGGCCGAACTGTTTACGCGTTTTCATATGTTCGCGGGCCAACTCCAAACAGGCGCGGGCGCCGCCGGTGGAACAGGCGCCGATATTGATACGACCGCCATCGAGCCCCTGCATGGCGATTTTAAAGCCATCGCCCTCGGCGCCAATTCTGTTGGCCACCGGAACCCGGCAATCTTGAAAAATCACTGCCGCCGTGGGTTGGCTGTTCCAGCCGAGCTTTTTTTCAAGCTTGCCGAAACTGAGCCCCGGCGCGTCCTTCTCGACAGCGATGCAGGAAATACCGTCGGCGCCATCGCCGCCGGTGCGTAGCATGCAGACATAGATATCCGAGGCGGACCCGCCGGATATGAAGGCCTTCTCGCCGTTGATGACATATTCGTCGCCGTCGCGGACCGCACGCGAGGATAGCGAGGCCGCATCCGATCCCGCGCCGGGTTCGGTCAGGCAGTAACTGGCGAAATGCTCCATGGTCATAAGTTTGGGCAGTAAACGGGCGCGCAATTCGTCATTTCCAAAACGGTCGATCATCCAGGCCGACATATTGTGGATCGAGATATAGGCCGCGGTCGATGGGCACGCTGTCGCCAATTCCTCGAAAATAATCGCCGCGTCGAGCCGCCCGAGGCCCGAGCCGCCATGGGCCTCATCGCAATATATGCCGGCAAAACCCAAGGCTGCCGCCTGGCGCAGCGTGTCGACGGGGAAAATCGTCTCCGCATCCCATTCCGCGGCATGGGGCAGCATCTCGTCGGTGGCAAATCCACGCGCCATATCCTGTATGGCGATTTGTTCTTCGCTAAGCTGAAAATCCACGGGCCGTAGCCTCTCCTAATTCTGGGCGCGATAATAGCTGCGGATTACAAGACCGCAAGCAAACGAAGGCGTGGCAGCGCGACCCTGAGCGAGCTATGGTGCGCGTCGGTATGAGCATCAAGATGAAAGACCGTTATTGACATGACCCGCGGCCCGACAACCCCCATTGGCGCCTACCCGCAAACCCGTATGCGTCGAAACCGGCGTTACGATTGGACCCGGCGGATGGTGCGTGAGAATCAACTCAGCCCGGATGACTTCATCTGGCCGCTCTTCGTGCGCGACGGCACGGATACGGCCGAGGAAATCCCCACCCTGCCCGGGGTGATGCGGCGAACCGTCGATCTATTGGCCGATGCGGTCGGCGAGGCCAAGTCTTTGGGAATCCCGGCGATAGCTTTGTTTCCTGCCATCGACCCCGATCTAAAGACCCCGATGGCGGAAGAAGCCTGGAACCCGGACAATTTGATCTGCCAGTCTATTCGAACCATCAAGGACGCTCACCCGGAAGTTGGCATTGTCTGCGATGTCGCTCTCGATCCGTTCAACTCGGACGGCCATGACGGCATCGTTCGCAACGGCCATGTGGTCAATGACGAGACGATCGAGGCTTTGTGCCGCCAGGCATTGGTTCAGGTCGAAGCCGGCTGCGATATTATCGCGCCGTCGGACATGATGGACGGCCGTGTCGGCGCGATCCGCGAGGCGCTCGACACGTCGGGTTTTGAGAAGACCCTGATCATGTCGTACGCCGCCAAATTTTCGTCTGGTTTCTACGGACCATTCCGCGACGCTATCGACAGTTCGGGCTTTCTCGCCGGCGAGACCAAAGACACTTATCAGATGGATCCGGCCAACACCGACGAGGCCTTGCGCGAGGTCGCTCTCGACATCGCCGAGGGCGCGGACATGGTGATGATAAAACCCGGTCTGCCCTATCTCGATATTATCTGGCGGGTGAAGGAGCGCTTCGGGGTGCCGACATTCGCCTACAATGTCAGCGGCGAATACGCGATGTTGCGCTTCGCCGCCGAAGCCGACGCCATCGACTACACCAAGACCATGATGGAAACCCTGATGTCGTTTAAACGCGCCGGGTGCAACGGCGTGCTGACCTATTTCGCGGTCGATGCAGCCCGCCTGCTCAACGGTGAATGAACAGATGGGTGACACCGATAATCACGATGATAGCGCGCCGCCGCCCTTCTTCGTCTACTACAACCCAAGAGTTCATATGTTCAAACTGGTGGCCATATTGGCCATCGCTGGCGTCTTGATGGCTTTGCCGTTCCTTGTGGAAAACGTTGAAGCGGATCCGATACGCCTGATCGGCGCGATCGTCATTGTGTTTCTCATATGGGCCTATATGACCGCTCGACGCATCCGTGATCGCCGCCCCCAAGTGGTGATCGATACAAATGGGGTCTTCGTGCGCGACTGGCATGTGGATATTCTGCCGTGGGAGGATATCGAATTTATCTCCCACTCCAGCTCGGTGCGCCGCGGCATCATAAGCGCTCTCACACGCTCGCGGCGCGGCCCCTATCTACTGTTCAAATTCGCCAAGATGCCGAGAATAGTGTCGTCACTGCCGCCACCTTTTTCGTTTTTTCAAAAAATGTGGGCCGATATAGAGCTGCAGGAACCGGCGATCATGGAATATGGGTTGGATACCAAAGCCACGGTGATGCTCCGGGCCATCCAAGATCACATCGCCTACTGGCAGGCCAACCAAAGCAAAGACACCACCGAGGCGACGGTCGTCTCACCGCTGTCGGGATAACTTTTGCGTTCGCACTATTGCCGTCAGATACGGTTGCAACTACGTATCAAGCGTATGTTCACTGATAAGCGGCCGCGATTGTCGATTTGCCGCAATCGACTGGATACAGAGGAGACGAATAGATGACTTTGTAGATTGGTAACACAGCACCCGATTTCGTTGCTGAGACCACCGAGGGCAGCATCAGCTTTCACGATTGGGTCGGCGACGGTTGGGCCGTTTTATTCTCCCATCCCAAGGATTTCACGCCCGTTTGCACCACCGAGCTCGGCTATATGGCCAAGCTGAAACCCGAATTCGACAAGCGTAACGTCAAAATCATCGGCCTCAGCATCGATCCTGTCGAAAATCACGACAAATGGCTTAAAGACATCGAAGATACAGCAGGCGTCCCGGTGAATTACCCGCTGATCGGCGATACCGACCTGGCTGTGGCAAAGCTATACGGCATGCTACCGGCTGACACCGAAGGTGGTTCTGAAGGCCGCACGCCGGCCGACAATGCCACGGTGCGCAATGTTTACGTTGTCGGACCCGACAAGGGCATCAAGTTGATGATTTCCTACCCCATGAGCACGGGGCGTAATTTCGATGAGATTTTGCGCGCCATCGATTCACTGCAACTCACCGCAAAACACCAGGTAGCCACGCCGGTAAATTGGAAGCAGGGCGAAGACGTCATCATCCTGCCAGCGATCTCCGATGAAGCCGCCAAGGAGAAGTATCCGGACGGCTGGGAATCGCCCAAGCCCTATATCCGGGTCGTTCCTGATCCCAGCTGAATACCAAAATATGAATTGGGAGCGGGCGCTTTTCGGAGCGCCCGTTTTCGTTTAGTCAGCCGCGTCGCGGGACTTGGTCTCGAGATTCAGACTGTCGATAAATTGAGCGGTGCTGCGATCATGCCACCGGCCGTCACGACCGTGAAAACCGACATGCCCGCCGCCGGAAGTGACCGCCGACAATAGACAATCGTTCGCGGCCCAGTCGATCTGTTCATACATCTCTACAGGTATCCAGGGATCATTGGTTGCGTGAACAAGCATCGTCGGTATTTTAATACCACCGAGGAACTGCGCGGCTGAACTTTGACGGTAATAGTCGTCAGCGTCGGCAAATCCGTTAAGCGGCGCAACCACGCTATCGTCCAGCCCATAGATCGTCTTGGAGCGCTGCAGCGATTCCAATTGGTTGTTGTCGAGGATCGACGGTCCCGCCAACCAATCCCGCTTAGTGTTGGCGACCAGCCAACGATGATAAATCCAATTTCGCCGCGCATTGATGCGTTGGGTTGCCCAACTCAAATCGATCGGGGCCGAAACCGAGATGGCGGCATCGAGAGGCGTCGAGTTCCCCTCCTCACCGAGATATTTAAGCAGCATACTGCCGCCCAACGAGAACCCAACGGCAACCAGTCCGTTCTTGCTAAGCCGCTTGGGTATGTCGTCAATTACACGGCGGTAATCATCGCTACGGCCTGCATGATACAATTCCTGGCAAGCCGAACGGGTCGAACCGGCGCCTCGCAGGTTTAGGCGCATGACCGGATAGCCATTTTCCAAAAAATAACGCGCTGACCCCAGGACATACGCGCTATCGGCGCAGCCCGTGAAACCATGAATAAGGATGATCGTCGGGTAGCCATGATCAGTTTCCGGCATATGCAGCGATGCACTCAGCCGGTCACCGTTTTCCATGGGGAAGAAGAAGGCTTCCGCCGGCCACGATGCTAAATCGGCATAGTCTTGCAGGACGTGATTGCGCACGGTCTGTAGGTCACCGCCGAACCAGGGGGCGCGGGCGCGAAACGGCGAAAACGATAAGGGAGTGCCGGTCATGCGCCGAGAAAACCTCTGATTGCTGCGATTTGGTCGTCAGCCTGTAATGCGGGGGCATGGCCAACGCCGGAGAATTCGACGATTTCCGACTCAGGACCACGTTCAACCATCTCAGACGCTGTCTCGGCAAGAAGATTGTCAGAATCCGCACCTCGTAATACCAATGTGGGGCACGAAATCTGATCCCAAACCGACCATATATCGACATCGATCATAGGGCTGGAGCGGAACGCGTCAGTTATCCCGGGATCATAGGAGGGGCTGATAGTACCGTCGTCATTTTGCCGGGCGCCGTGCTTGGCCATGCGCTGCCATTGTTCATCGCTCAACGGGCCGAACGGTGCGTAAACGTCGCGCAAATACGCTTCGAATGCCGCCATATTGGCAAACCGATTCTCTTTGGCCATATAAGACCCGATCCGCTCAAGCGCGGCTTTAGGTACGAAGGGACCGATATCGTTGATCACCAGGCGGCGAATCGGACTATTGGGCATGGCCGCCAACATGATGCCGATGAGGCCGCCCATGGAGGTTCCAACCCAATCGATACAATCGACACCGAGCCGCGCGATCAGCACATTAGCGTCGGCCATATATTGGGCATAATTATATCCTGCCGAATCTTCCAGCCAGCCGCTTTGCCCGCGCCCGACGACATCGAGGCAGGCAACCCGGTGGGTCGATTCCAAACTGCCCGCCAGGCTATCGAAGCTGCGGGCGTTCTGGCTCAACCCGTGGACACACACAATTGTGCCATCATCGGCACTACCCCATTCGGTATAGTGGAGCCGGTGAAACCCTTTTGGGTTCAATCCGAGAATTGAACGTGACCGCATCAAAGCGCGCCTCTACCTTAACTTTGCGAACAGAGATATTCAGAACGCCGCCCCCTAGAGCAGTCCGCGGCCATGGGGTCAAGGTTTGGAGGACGCGATGACGGAAATTTTAGTGGAACCGCCGGGAGCAGATGACAAGAACAGCTGGCGTGAGCTCTTCGAGGGCTATCGGAAATTCTACAAAATGCCAGAAGATCCGGAAGTCGCCGAAAGGGTCTGGCAGTGGATCCACGACCCGAACCACGCCACCGAATGCTTGCTGGCCCGCGAACCGTCCGGGACGGTGATTGGCCTGGCCCATTTTCGCGCCCTACCGAGACCGCTATCCGGAACAAACGCGGGATTTCTCGACGATCTGTTTGTGGCTCCGGAAGCGCGCGGTAGTGGCGCTGCCGACGCGCTGATCGCCGCGGTAAGCGACATCGGCCGTGAGCGCGGCTGGTCGTGGCTGCGCTGGTTCACCGCGGAAGATAATCACCGCGCCCGGGCCTTCTACGACCGGGTGGCCTATTTGAGCCAATGGCAAACCTACCAAATCGATCTTTAGGGCAACTGATGTGAGAAAAATTGGCAGATATTTCGGTTATATCCTTGCCGGTTTGGCCGGATTGGCGGTTGTGATCGTCCTCGTCGTCGCGGCGGGCAGCGCGATTATCCTCGAAACCTCGGTACCCGATTACAGTGGCGAAGACCGTATTCCGCAATTGGGTGGATCTGTGACGGTCATTCGCGACGGCAACGCCATTCCACATATCTTCGCTGACACGGCGCTCGACGCCTACCGGGCGCTGGGATATCTGCACGCCCAGGATCGGTTCTTCCAGATGGAGATGGCGCGGCGTATTGGTACCGGCCAACTCTCCGAGCTCATCGGCGGCGCCGGCCTGCGGACCGACCGTTTTATGCGCACTCTGGGTATAGGACGGTTGGCCGACGCCGCGGTCGCCAATATGGCGCCTGCAACGCGGGCCGCGACCGAAGCCTACACAGAAGGCGTGAACGCCTGGATCGAGTCTCCAAACACTGGGCGGCCGCCGGAACTAATCCTATTGGGCGAACAACCGCGCCCGTGGCGGCTCGCCGACAGTGCCATGTGGGGCCGGTTGATGGCCTTGCTGTTGTCGGGAAACTGGACTGACGAACTCTTGCGGGCCCAACTGGCCGTACGGCTCGATTCGCAGCAGGTCGACGATCTGTGGCCCGGCGAACCTGGTGATACCCCGACGACCTTGGCGGGCTTGATCGATCCAAGTGATTTAGCCGCGATCGACAAGGCGATCCCGGAATTTCTGTTTCAGGCCAGCGCATCGAACCAGTGGGTGGTGAACGGCGATCGCAGCGCGACCGGAAAGCCGTTGCTCGCCAACGACCCCCATCTCGGTTTCATGGCGCCGGGCATGTGGTACCTGGCGCGCATCGTCACCCCGGAGTTTACCGGCGCCGGCGCGACCCTGCCCGGCCAACCCTTCTTTGCGGTCGGCCATAACAGCCACCTCGCCTGGGGTTTCACGACCACCCATGCAGATACGCAGGATTTGTTCATCGAGCGGCTCAATCCCGACGATTCCGAACAATATCTGGTACCCGGCGGCACGCTTCCCTTCGAAACCCGCCGTGAGGAAATCGCCGTTCGCCTGCGCAGCGAGCCGGAAATTGTCAACGTTCGCACCACCCGCCATGGCCCGGTGATCTCCGATATCAGCCCCTCTGCCGCCACGGTGGCGCCAGCGGGCCATGTGCTGGCGCTCGCCTTTCCCGCGTTACGGCCCGACGATCGCACCGCCGATGCGCTGTACGGCATCAATCGCGCCAAAACGCGAGGCGAACTCATGACCGCATTGGCCCAGTTCCATTCGCCGATGCAGAACATGGTCTTTGCCTTCACAAATGGGGACATTGGTTTTGTCGCCCCTGCCCGCGTTCCCTTGCGCAAAAATGGTGATGGGCGAACGCCAGTAGCCGGATGGACCGGTGACCATGACTGGCAAGGATTCATTCCATTTACTGCTCTGCCGCAGCGCCACAATCCGTCAAATGGTCAGATCGCCAACGCCAATAATCGCGTGGTCGACGGCGATTACCCTCACCTGATCACACCCGACTGGCCCGAAGGGTACCGGGCGGCGCGTATCTCGACTTTGCTCGAAGGCAAAGCACAGCATGACAGCGACAGCTTCACTGCCTTGCAAAATGACATCGTCTCCCCAGCCGCGCAGGCACTATTGCCGCTGCTGCTAAAGCATCTTGGACCCGCAGATGGTCCAAATTCCCAAACCGCGATCGATCTTTTGCGTGGTTGGGATGGCGCCATGGACCGCGCACGGCCGCAACCGTTGATTTTCACCGCTTGGTTGCAAAACCTGGGAGATCAGCTGTACGGCGATGAACTCGGACCGCACGCGCCGCGTTATGGCGGAATCCGGCCCCGAGTGCTTCAGCGCATGCTCAACGACCGCCGCCAATGGTGCGATGATATTGACACGCCCCAAACCGAAGATTGCGGTGCGACGGTCACGACGGCCTTCGCTATCGCCATGGAGGATATGAGCGAGCGTCTGGGAGACGATCCAACAGCCTGGCTCTGGGGTGATCTGCATGTGGCGCGGTTCGAACATCCGGTGCTACGACGAATTCCGATCCTGGGTGATTTATTTGCGGTAGCGGTTGCGACCAGTGGCGGCGATTTCACCATCAATCGCGGGACACCGCGTTCGAGGGACAAGAGCCCCTTCACCCATGTCCATGGCGCCGGACTACGGACAGTTTTCGATCTGTCCGATCTCGATAAATCCCGCCTGATGATCGCCACGGGTCAATCGGGACATGTACGCTCCCCCTTCTTCGCCGATACCACCGTCGAGTGGCGCGATGGCCGCTATCTCGTTTTAAATGGCGATCCCGCCGCGGTTCGGGCGAGAACAACCGGCGAATTAACGCTGATACCCTGATGGCTGCATCATGCCGATAACTCGCAAAGACATAGACGCCGCCGCTGTTACGTTGAAGGGGTCCGTGGTCCACACACCGACCGCGTTCTCACCCGGACTGTCGCGGATCGCCGGTACAGAACTTCATCTGAAGCTTGAGAATTTACAGCATACCGGTTCGTTTAAAGTGCGCGGCGCGTTGAACAAATTTTCGAACCTGCCGCGCGACACGGTCAGCGGGGTGATTGCGTGTTCAGCCGGCAATCACGGTCAGGGCGTTGCCTATTTCGCCGATAAGTTGGGATTTCCGGCGACCATCGTCATGCCGCAAGACACGCCGTTTACGAAGATCGAACGCACCGAGGGGTACGGCGCGAAGGTGGTTTTGCACGGTGCCTCGCTCGCCGACGCACAATCACATACCAACGAATTGGCCGACGCCGAGAAGCTGACCTTCATCCATCCCTACGACGACCCTCTCGTCATCGCGGGTCAAGGCACCATCGGCCTCGAAATGCTCGCCGATCTACCCCAACTCGACGCTATCGTTGTTCCCATCGGGGGCGGCGGCTTAATCGCCGGTATCGCAACGGCGGCGAAAGCGATCAAGCCGGATATTCGCATCATCGGGGTAGAAACCGCGTTCTATCCCTCGATGCGCGACGCCCTGGCCGGCGATGAGATTACCGCCGAAGGCGCTACCCTGGCCGAGGGTATCGCGGTGAAAACACCCGGTGCGCTCACACTTCCCATCATTCGCGAACTGGTCGACCGGATTATCGTGCTCGACGAACCGGCGATCGAAGAAGCCGTAGAACTTATGGCCGACACCGGCCGTTTGGTTGTCGAGGGCGCCGGCGCGGTTGGGCTCGGGGCGGTGTTAGCCGAACCGGACCTGTTTGCCGATAGCGTTACCGGGCTGGTGATCAGCGGCGGCAATATCGATATGCGCGTCCTCGCCTCCGTTCTGCTACGCGGATTGGTTCGGGGCGGCCAATTGGTCCGCCTGCGGGTCCAAATCACCGATGCGCCCGGAAACCTGGCCCGGGTCACGCGAATCATCGGCGACGCGGGCGGCAATATCGTCGAAATCGTGCACCAGCGTCTGTTCTACGATGTGCCCGTAAAACACACCGATATCGACGTTGTGATCGAGACCCGAAACGCCAGCCATACCGCGGAAATTCAAGAAAAACTGGAGCTCGCCGGATGGCCGTCCTTCGCCCTTAGCCATATGGCTGATATGCCGGGGTCTCCCTAACGGCTTCTTAACCACTCTCAAGCAATCTAGCCCTAACGTATTAACCGCAAAACTGCGGGCAAGGATTGCCATGTTTGTAATAATCGGCTGGGTCATCGTCACTGTGTCTGTCCTGGGGGGATATGTCGCCATGGGCGGCAAACTCATCGTGCTGTTTCAGCCGTTTGAGCTGGTGATTATCGGTGGCGCCGGTGTAGGTGCTTTCGTCGCCGGTAATCCAAAGTGGGTCATTAAAGCGAGCGGCAAGGCTGTAAAGACCGCCCTCAAGGGACCCGCCAACAGCAAAGACGATTATCTCGAACTGCTGTCCATGATGTACGCCACCTTTAAACTGGCCAAGACAAAGGGCAATCTGGAACTGGAACAGCATATCGAAAATCCGGAAGAGAGTACGCTATTTTCCAATTTTCCCGGCTTCCTGGCGGACCATCACGCGGTGGAGTTTTTCTGCGACTATCTGCGGCTCGTCACCCTCGGCACCGAGAAAGCCCATGAGCTTGAAGCACTGATGGATGAAGAGATAGAAGTCCATCATCACCAGGACGAAACCGTCGCCGGCGCCATGCAAAGCATGGCCGATGGATTTCCCGCCCTCGGCATCGTCGCCGCGGTGCTCGGTATTATTAAAACCATGGGCTCCATTACCGAGCCGCCGGAAATTCTGGGCAAACTGATCGGCGGTGCATTGGTCGGTACCTTCCTGGGCATTCTCCTGGCCTATGGCTTCGTCGCCCCGCTGGCGACGTCGATCAAAGGCGCTCAAGAGGCCAACAGCAAATATATCATCTGCCTCAAGGCCGGCATTCTGGCCCATGTCCAGGGTTATGCGCCGGCCGTATCGGTGGAGTTCGCCCGCAAAGCCTTGATGTCGGGTGAACGCCCGTCTTTCGCCGAGCTCGAAGAAGCAACTTCCGCCGTACCGTCCTAGGCCGGAGCGGGATTTGATAGCGATCTCATGACGGATCTCCTCGACCAACCGATCATCATCAAGAAGGTCAAGAAGGGCGGCCATGGCCATCATGGTGGCGCCTGGAAAGTCGCTTACGCCGATTTCGTGACCGCCATGATGGCGTTCTTTCTCTTGCTGTGGTTGCTCAATGCCACCACCGAAGAGCAAAAGAGAGGCCTCGCCGACTATTTTTCACCGGCCTCTGTTTCAAGCACAGGTAGTGGCTCTGGCGGTGTATTGGGCGGCCAGTCGATTAGTGTTGAGGGCAATCAAGTCTCTGCCGGTGGCCCGACCGAAGGTGGCGCGACGCTGCCCATCCCACCCTCGACGACGCCCCCCGCCGAGATCGAAGGCGAAGACCCGGAAGCCGAAGTGGTTGATTCCGACACCGCCGGAGACGTGGTGACCGAGAGCGTCGACGAGTTGCTGGCGCGTCATGAACAGGAACAATTCGAGGTGGCGGAAGACACGCTGCGCGATGCCATTGAGGCCATACCCTCGCTCGAAGCATTGCAAGACAGTTTAGTGATCGAGCAGACTCCAGAGGGGCTGCGTATTCAGCTGATCGATCAGGATGGCGTCCCCATGTTCGCCTCAGGCAGCGCCAAAGCCAATGAGCAACTCATTCAACTCATCGGTTTGGTCTCCGAAGTGGTGACCCAAATGCCAAATAAGGTTTCGATTTCCGGTCATACCGATAGCGTGCCGTTCCGCAACGACGATGGATATTCGAACTGGGAACTGAGTTCGGACCGGGCCAACGCCGCCCGCCGCCTGCTGATTGATGCGGGTCTGGATCAGGAACGCGTGGCCAATGTTCAAGGTAGATCAGCGACCGAACCCTATCTCGTTGAAGACACGACCGATGCCAGTAACCGGCGTATCAGTATCGTGCTATTGCGTGAAAACACTCCCGCTGCCCCAATTTCCGATGAAGGCGCCGGCGCCAATCTCTTCAAAGATGAGCGCGAGGTGGATAAGACCCCGCCGCCACCACGGCGTGAAGCTCCGCTCGAAGACGCCCGCACCCGGAATATTACCCCGCGCGGTTAAGCTTAACGCTTTCATATTTCAGGGAATTGCCGCCACCAGCGGTTATCGATAGAATCATTACCGTCGATGCGCTCTCGCGGTACGCCTAGAGCGCGTTCATTTGAGTAACAGCTATCCGCCGCCATTGATGACCAGCCACGCTTCCAAGCCACCGCTTCTATTCTATCGAACCGGTCCGATGCCGTGCCCTTACCTATCGGGGCATGTGGAGCGCAATCTGTTCACCGAATTGCGCGGGGTTCAGGCTCAAGAACAGCATGAAACGCTGACCCGGGCCGGCTTTCGCCGTTCGCACCACATCGTCTACCGGCCGGCCTGTCCTGGCTGCACGGGCTGCGTCCCGGTTCGCATCGTCGCGAAGGACTTCAGACCGACCCGTTCGGAGCGCCGAATTTTGCGCCGCAACACCGATCTTTCGGCTTCCCTGCTGGACCCGATCGCGACCGACGAGCATTACGAAGTATTCGCCGCCTATCAGCACGACCGTCATGGTGATGGCGAAATGGCGGCGATGACCTTCTCCGATTTCCGCGCCATGGTCGAAGACACTGTCGTCGACACACAACTCGTTGAATTCCGGAATGGTGAAGGCGAGTTGGTCGCCGGCTGCCTCATCGACCGGATAAGTGACGCCTTCTCGGCGGTCTACAGCTACTACGACCCCCAAAAAGCCGATCGTAGCCTGGGCAATTTCATGATCCTGTGGCTGGTTGAAACAGCGGCCAGCATCGGCTTGGATTACGTTTATTTGGGCTACTGGATCGAGGCCTGCGAAAAGATGGCGTACAAAACTCGATACCGGCCGATCGAGCTGTTGGGCGACGCCGGCTGGGAAACCCTGTAACCACCGCTGCGGCCTTAGATGCCCACCCAAGCAACCACCCTATACGTTCATACTTTGGTCTAGGACGGGCACCGTTGCCCAAGCTCGGGGCCTGTCCTAAGGTGACTGCAAGTCGAAGGGTCACAATAAGATATTGGCCAATCGGCACAGACTTTACCGGGGCGGCTTGTTTCCGTTGTCGAGCCGCCACCGGCTAACAATCAAACGACGAAAAGTCAGGGAGAACATCATGGAACGACGTAAATTTATCAAAACAGCTGGTATCGCCGGCGCTGGTGGCGCGCTCGCCGCCACGAATTTCGCCACACCGGCGATTGCCCAGGATCGTATTGAAATTGCCATGGTCACCACCTGGCCGCGTGACTTCCCAGGCCTCGGCACCGGTGCGCAACGCATGGCCAAGCGTATGTCGGATATGACCGATGGCCGCATTCAGGTCCAGTATTTTGCCGCCGGCGAGCGTGTTGGCGCGTTTGATTCGTTCGACGAAGTCGCCTCGGGCAATGCCCAGGGTTATCACGCGGCCGATTATTACTGGAAAGGCAAACATCCGGGTTGGGCATATTTCACCTCCGTCCCCTTCGGTCTGACCTACACCGAGATGAATGCCTGGATCCGCTTTGGCGGCGGCCAGGAACTCTGGGACGAACTCGCGGGCGAGTTTGGCCTCAAGGGTGTGATGGCCGGCAGCACCGGCGTTCAGATGGGCGGCTGGTTCAACAAGGAAATCAATACTGCCGACGACCTCAAGGGTCTCAAAATGCGCATTCC
>JABDJY010000325.1 GCA_013003285.1 Alphaproteobacteria bacterium
AGATAGCGGTGCAGACGGCGGCGGCGGCGTCATGTCGATCATGCACGGCAGGGTGTTTGAAAAAGTCGGGGTCAATGTATCCACGGTGATGGGAACCTTCTCCGAAGCGTTCCGTCAGCAGATTACCGGCGCCGGCGAGGATGGCCGGTTCTGGGCGTCGGGCATTTCATTGGTCGCCCATCTACAATCGCCGCTGGTGCCTGCCGTCCACATGAACACCCGCCACATTGTCACCACCCAGGGCTGGTTCGGCGGCGGCGCCGACCTCACGCCGATGTATCCCGACGATGACGATACCGCCGCATTCCACGGCGCACTCCAGCGCGCCTGCGACGCTCATGGCGATGATTACTATCCGCGCTTCAAGAAATGGTGCGACGAATATTTCTACCTGCCCCACCGCCAGGAGGCGCGTGGCATCGGCGGCATCTTCTACGATAATCTGGATACCGGCGACTGGCAGGCCGATTTCGACTTTACCCAAGCGGTCGGCAAGGCGTTTCTCGAGGTCTATCCGAAAATCGTACGGCGCCATCGCGATGCACCGTGGACCGATGAGCAGCGTGCCCATCAATTGGAGCGGCGCGGCCGCTATGTGGAGTTCAATCTGCTCTATGACCGCGGCACCCAATTCGGCCTCAAGACCGGCGGTAATGTGGATGCGATCCTGATGTCCCTGCCGCCCCATGCCACCTGGACGTAACCATCTACCGCCATATCGTGGCTGCCTGTTGCCGATCACAATCAGCCTACCATATGGCGGAGTGGCTCTGTGCCAGCTACACTAGGAAAAACAAGCTATTTGCAGGGATTCGAGAGGGTGATTTTATGCTTCGTAGATTGATCCACGGCGCTGTTGTGGGCTTTGCCTTATTGTTGCTGGCGGCGCCGATAACGGCGCAGGCACAAAATTTGCCGGTCGATGCCTTCTATGGCCATTTCCAGGGATCGGGCATCGCGGAAAATGAAGACAGCCTGTATTTCGGCGTTACCGTGCGCGATCTCGATGTGCGTATCGGGCCGGAGGCCGATGGGTTTTATGTGGAATGGACCAGCGTCATTCGCGGCGGCGGCGACCCCAATAATCCTGACATCCGCAAACGTAGCGCCCGGGTGGCCTTCTCGCCCAGCGAACGGCCCAATGTTTTCCTCAGCAAGACAGCCACAAACCCCATGAAGGACGGCCTCATTTGGGCCCGCGTGCTCGATCAGACCCTGACCGTCAATGTCATGCGGGTGAACGATGAAGGCAGCTACATCGTGCAGACCTACAACCGGACCCTCAGCGGCACCGGTATGACCCTGAACTTCGTAAACACCGCCGACGGTGAACCGTTGCGCCAGGTCGAAGCGCGGCTGGTAAAAGTCGGCAATTGATGGCGGCGGGTTTTGCCTGACACCTATGAATAGGAACAACAAGTGATGTTAATGCGCTCCCTCAATCCGCTTTTAATATTGGCTTTCGTCGCCACCGCGCTGACGCTTAGCGCCGGTACCGCGCTTGCCAGCGAGGCGGCCGAGAAGTTCTACGGTTCCTTTGTCGGCCAAGGCACCGCCGAACGCATCCGTGAAAAAGTCACCGAACAACGCGATCTCGACGTCACCGTCGAAGCCTTCAAAAATGGTGGGTTTACCATCAAGTGGATCACCGTGGTACGCGGGTCCGACGGCGCGCGGGTCGGCGACGACGTGAAACGCCGGGAAGTGATCGAGAACTTCATCCCGCTGGAAGATAAACAGGACGTGTACGTGCTGGCGCCCAAGGGGGGCCTGTTTAAAAAGGCCGAATTGCCCAACCCCTTGCTCGGCGAGCCGATGCGCTGGGCCACCGTCGAAAATGGCGCCATGACAATTTATTCCATGGCGATCGCCGACAATGGCGGCTCGGAGCTTCAGGTCTACCGGCGCACCCTAACTGACAAGGGCATGGATATTTCGTTCCTGCGCATGCAGGACGAAACCGTCGAATTGAGGATGGAAGGCACGCTGGTTCGCACCCAGTAGCCCTTTGCAGCGAGTGTCCTCGACTTAACCGGCGTCGACCGCGTCCGACAGCTGACGGAGACATGCCTGGCGGTCGGCGGTAAAATCGCCGTCGATCCACCATTGCTCGACCTGACCGAGAAGCCGGCCCACGGCCGGCCCCGCCGCAACGCCCAGCGCTAAAACATCGTTGCCCTGCAGCGGAAAGGCCGGCAATTCCCATTGGTCCGGCAGGGCGTAGAGCGCCCGCCAGACATCGGTGGTATGGCGATCTTGCGGAACGCCGACGGAAATTTCCTCGGCCCAATCGATCAATACCCGATCCCGCCACACATCAGTTCCCAGACGATACAATGTCGCCCGCGCGGTCTGCACGCCCATCGCTCGGTCGAGGCGGCGGTCGGTCTCGACGAGGGTGCGCAGGCGCACCCGGTCGGCGTTGGACAGGCGCAGCCGGTCGGCCAAGGCGTCGGCCCCCGCGCTATCGACCTTTAGTCCGGCTGCTAGGCGTCGCAGCGGATCGGCCCGATCGACTATGCCGTCTACCGCGCCATCCACCGTCACCAAGGCGGCCAGCCGGTCGATCTCCTTGGCTTCCGGCAGCACATGCTGCAGCACGCCGTTGGCGGACATCAGGATCATGGTGGTTGCCGGGTCGGCTGCCGACAGCAGTTTGAATAATTCCGTCGCCACGCGCTCCCCGGACAGGGTCGGCAATAGATCGGCCAGTTTGGCGCAGGCGGCGATCGCGTCGCGATCGGGCGGCGCGGCGCCGAACTGGGCGTAGAAACGGAAAAACCGCAGCAGCCGTAGAACGTCTTCGCGGATGCGCTGCTCGGCGTTGCCGACAAACCGCACCCGCCTGGCGTGCAGATCGTCCAATCCTCCCACCGGATCGAAGATCGCGCCCGCACTGTCAGCGAACAGCGCATTGACGGTGAAATCGCGGCGCTGGGCGTCGGCGGCCCAATCATCCGTGAAGGCGACCGTGGCGCGACGCCCGTCGGTATCGACATCGACCCGCAGGGTGGTGACCTCAAAAGGTATCCCACCGGAGATCGCCGTGACAGTACCATGGGCCAGGCCGGTCGGCACGACCTTGAGGCCGGCATCCTGCAACCGCTTCGACACCTCCTCCGGCGCCAGCACGGTCGCGATGTCGACATCCCCCACCGCGCGGCCGAGCAACGTATCGCGCACACAACCGCCGACGAACAGCGCCACCGGATCGGATTGATCTCCGGCGTGGAGCGCCTTCATGACGGCGACCGTTTCCGGCGCTGTCATCCATGGGGTTGGATCTATGTGAGTAACCGGTGTCATTCGCTTTAGCCGGTTAGTTTCGCCATCGCGGGCGCATCATCGCCACGCCGCCTTCTCACCGCTCAGCACCTCATAAAGGTTGATCAGCATGCCCGCCGTCGCGCCCCAAATGTATCGATCCTCGAACGGCAGCACGTAGAAATAGCGCATCTTGCCGTAGAAAGTGCGGCCCTGACGGTGGTGATTTCCCGGATCCATCACAAACGACAGGGGCACCTCGAACACATCGGCCACTTCGCCATGATCGATCTTGATGTCAAACCCCGGCTGAACTATCCCGACAACGGGAAACACCTCGAAACCGGTACGCACTTCGTAGATATCCAAATCGCCGATCACATCGACATAGCCGGCAGTGAGGCCGATTTCCTCCTCGGCTTCGCGCAGCGCGGCGAGCTCGGGCGAACCGTCATCATCTTCAATGCGTCCGCCGGGGAAACTGATCTGCCCGGCATGTTTCGATAAATCGGCCGCCCGTTGGGTCAACAACACCGTGTAGCCGTCGTCGCGCTCGACCAGGGGCACCAGCACGGCCGCTGGCACCAGAGGCGGGTTGGGCCGCATATCCTCGTCGTTCAAATCATGATCGCCGCGGCGTTTGGCCAACGCATCGACGGCAGCATCGAGCGGCGTGTCGTCGTGCAGCATCTGACGGATCGCCGCCCCCGACCCGCGGCGGCGGCCCAAATGGCTCTGCGCCGCGGCGATTCGCGCGACCATCTCCTCGCGGGTCAAATCCATATCCTTACCCGGCCTAACTAATGTCATCGTTGCCGGCATGCCCCAGCACGAAGAATTGACCCGAACTCCACACGCCTAGCGTATCATCGTCTTGCCGACTCACGGCCACGTCGGCCAACTGGTAAAAGACCGACCGCGCGATCAGCGCCTCCAGGCGATCGCGAATGTGGACATAGGGCGAGGGTTCGCCGGTCTGCGGATTGGTGTCGACCCGGATTGGATGATCGGCGTCGGCGGTCACAGTTTCGTCCAGATTAGTGTGGAATGTTAGCGTCTGAGCATCACCCGAGCCCGAGACATCCAATGCAACCGCCACGAATGGAGCATCGTCCACATCGATACGACCCCGCTCAACTGGCGTTTCGAGCCAAAATTGACCGTCCTCATCGCATTTCAGAACCGATGAAAACAGCGTTACCAACGGTTTACGCTGAATTGCCGAGCCGCGATAATACCAAGTACCATCCCGGCCAATGCGCATATCGAAATGGCCGCAATCGATCGGAACCCGACGGGAACCATCTGTTTTACCGTCACGAATCCGCGTGGCGAGTATATTTGGATTAGCAGGATCAGAGTTCATAGTTCAGTGTTTGCCAACCTAGGAGCCGCCCCATGACCATCGAAGACCTGCCGCAAACGAGTGCTGGCACACTCGACGAGGTTTACGACCAGATCGAACAGGTGGGCGAGCAACTGGCGCGCGTTCGAACTGGCATTGGCCGCGTCATTTTTGGCCAGACCGAAGTCGTGGACAAAACTCTTATCACGCTGCTCGCCGGGGGTCATCTTCTGTTGGTCGGCGTCCCCGGACTGGCCAAGACGCTTTTGGTCGAAACACTGGGCACCGTGGTCGGCTTGGACAACCGGCGCATTCAATGTACGCCCGACTTGATGCCGGCCGATATCATCGGGTCGGAAATCCTCGACGAGACCGAACCGGGAAAGCGCGCCTTTCGGTTCATCCGCGGCCCGGTGTTCACCCAACTGCTGATGGCGGACGAGATCAACCGCGCCAGCCCGCGCACCCAGTCGGCGCTGTTGCAGTCGATGCAGGAAAACGAAGTCTCGGTGGCCGGTCAAACCCATAAACTTCCCCAACCGTTCCACGTTCTCGCAACGCAGAACCCGCTCGAACATGAGGGCACCTATCCCCTTCCCGAAGCGCAGCTCGACCGGTTTCTGTTGCAGGTAAATGTCGATTACCCCGATGGCGATGCCGAACGCCAAATGCTGCTGTCGACAACCGGCCTCGACGATACCAAGGCTGAAAACGTGATCGACGCGGCCCAGCTCCAGTCGGCGCAAAAACTGATCCGCCGCCTGCCGGTGGGCGAAAGCGTGGTGGAGGCAATCTTAAAGCTGGTGCGTGCCGGCCGGCCGGGTTCGGCCGATGATCCGGAATTGGCCAAGGCCATCGCCTGGGGTCCGGGGCCGCGCGCCAGCCAGGCGCTCATGCTCACCTGCCGCGCCCGCGCCCTGCTGCAGGGCCGGGTCTCGCCGTCAATCGACGATGTCATCGCCTTGGCCCCCGCGGTGCTGCGCCACCGCATGGCGCTCAACTTCGCGGCCCGCGCCGACGGTATGACCGTCGAGGATATCATCGACCGGCTGTGCGAAAGCATCGCCTGATGGCCGGTCCGGTGCGTACCCTGGGCTACTGTTCGTGAACGCCGTTACCGGCGGCCTATCCGCTGGCGCGGCAGACAGGACGGCAGGGTATCGCCACCTCGGCGAGGCGCTGGCCGCGCCGTTGCCGCCGCTTCTCGTCGCCGCTGAACATGTCGCCATGACCGTCGTCCAAGGCGTCCATGGCCGTCGCCGGGTCGGTCAGGGCGAAAGCTTCTGGCAGTTCCGCCAGTTTGGCTATGGCGACTCGCCACGTCAGATCGACTGGCGCCGCTCGGCGCGCAGCGACCGTCTCTTTATCCGCGAGACCGAATGGGAAGCCGCCCAGAGCGTATGGCTCTGGAACGACCAATCGGCTTCAATGAATTACCACAGCGACAATGGCCTACCGGAAAAATGGGAACGGGCGGCTGTGCTCAACCTGGCCTTGATGTCGCTACTGGTGCGCGGCGGCGAGCGAATCGCCCTGCTCGACCAGCCGGAGCGGCCCGCAACGGGTCGTGCCACGTTGAACCGCTTGGCCGCCGTCATGACCAATCGCGGGACGGGCACGGACGATAACGGCATCCCGCCGGCGCCCGAATTGCCGCGTTTCGGCTCGGTCATTTTAATCGGCGATTTCCTGGCGCCGCCTGAATCACTTCTACAGGCCACGCGCACATTAGCGGCCCGCGGCATCAAGGGCTTCATGGTCCAAGTGCTCGACCCCGCCGAGATCGACATGCCGTTCCAAGGCCGCCGGCGGTTTTTGGGTATGGAAGACGAAGGCGACTTGCTCGTCGGCCGGGCCGAGAGTTTACGGCTGGGCTATTTGAATCGGCTGGCGGAATTGCAGGATGAGTTGAGCACTTTCGCCCGCCATGCCGATTGGTATTTTTCGGTTCACAGCACCGATGGGCCGGCGCAGCCCGCCTTATTGGGTCTGTATGCCGCAATTGCCGACCATTTGGACCTATAGGAGCAATATTCGCCTATGCTGAGTTTGGGTCTCTTGTCGTTTGCCGCTCCCTGGATCCTCGCCGGGCTCGTCGCCTTGCCGATCCTCTGGTGGCTTTTGCGCGCCGTTCCGCCGGCGCCGCGCCGCGTGACCTTTCCGGCCATTCGCCTACTCTTCGGCCTCGAACAGCGCGAGGAAACCCCGCACCGCACGCCTTGGTGGCTACTGGCCCTACGCCTGACCCTCGCCGCACTGGTCATCGCCGCATTCGCCCATCCGGTGATCAATCCTGCCCGCGAATTGCGCGGCAGCGGACCGCTGTTGCTGGTCATCGATAATGGCTGGGCGGCGGCGCGTGATTGGGCTGCCCGGTTGGCGACCGCGGCGGACCTGTTGGACCAGGCCGAACGCAGTGACAAGAATGTCATCGTTCTTACCACCGCCCCAGAAGCCGGTGAACCGCTGGCGGCGTCAGCCCTGATGCGGCCGGCCGAAGCGCGCGACCATCTGCTCACCATCACGCCGAAACCCTGGACGGCCGACCGCAAAGCCACGTTATCGGCGTTCGATAGTCTAAACCTCGATGGCTCGGTTAACGCCGCCTGGTTGAGTAACGGCTTGCGCAGCAATGTGGACCGCGAAGCTGCCGAAGACACAGCCACCACAAACCAGGCCGAAGACGACGGGAACTTGCTGAACCGGCTGCAGGCTTCTGGCGCATTACAGCTCTTCGCGCCGCCCGATGCGGAACTACCGAACGCCATCACCGGCGTTGAAAATGCCGTCGACGCCATGGTGGTGCAGGTCATGCGGCCGATATCCAACACGCCGCAAACCGTCGATGTCATCGCGCTGGCCGAAGACGGACGGTTGCTGGCCCGCGAAAGCGCCCGCTTCGACCAGGACGCATCATCCGCCGAGGTGCGTTTGGTGCTGCCCAGCGAATTGCGCAACCGCGTCGCCCGAGTGGCGATTTCGGAGGAAAATACCGTCGGCGCCACCTTCCTCGTCGATGAGCGCTTTCGCCGCCGTCCGGTCGGCATCGCGTCGGGGGACCGCAGTGAAGTCGACCAACCCTTGTTGGGCGATTCGTTCTACGTGAACCGCGCCCTCGAGCCCTTCGCCGAGTTGCGCGAAGGCACAATCGAAGAATTGCTCGAACGCGAATTGGCGGTACTGGTGCTGGCCGATATCGGCACATTGACCCGGACCGAGCAGAGCAACCTCACCGGTTGGATCGAAGGCGGCGGCGTTGTGGTTCGGTTCGCCGGCGCCAAACTCGCCGAGGGCTCGGACGATTTTCTGCCGGTCACGCTGCGCCGCGGCGGGCGTATCTTCGGCGGCGTCATGAGCTGGGATCGGCCGGCCAGCTTGGCGCCGTTTGAGAAAGACTCGCCCTTTGCCGGCCTCGACGTTTCCGATGAGATCGTCATCACAAGGCAGGTCCTGGCCGAACCCTCGCCGACACTCGCCAGCAAAACCTGGGGGCGTTTGAACGACGGCACCCCGCTGGTCACCGCCGAGCAACGCGGTGATGGCTGGCTGATCCTGTTCCACACCACGGCCAATGCCGAATGGTCGACCTTGGCGCTATCGGGTCTCTACGTCGACATGCTGCGGCGGATCGTCGGATTGAGCCAAGGTATTTCCAGCGGCGCCGACGCCGGCACACTACGTCCACACCGGGTCCTCGACGGATTCGGCCGCTTCGTCGACCCTGCGGTGACGGTGCGGCCCATCGACACCGGCGACGCGGAGTCGATCCGGGTCTCGCCACGCACGCCACCCGGCCTCTACGGTCCCGAAGGCAACCGGCGGGCGGTCAATTTGGGGCCTGAGATTACCACGCTGGCGAGCCTGGAAGACCCCGCCTCGGGTGTGTTCATGGATACCTACGGGCCGAAGCGCCAAGTCGATCTTCGATCGTGGTTTTTGACCGCTGCCCTGGCGCTATTACTCATCGATTTCCTCATCGGGCTCGCGTTACGGGGCATTCTACCATTTCAAGCGACACGGGGGTCGACCGCCGCGGTCGCCGCGCTGGCCTTTGGCATCGCCCTGGCGACCGGCAGCCCCGACGCGGCAGCCCAGACAAGCGACCAATTTGCCATCGAGGTCACCGACACGACCCGGCTGGCCTATATCCTCACCGGCGACACCAAGCTCGACGAAACCAGCCGCGCCGGTCTGATCGGGCTTGGCCTGGTACTCGAAGCCCGCACATCGGTGGTTCCCGGCGAGCCGGTAGGTCTCGACGTGGAACGCGACGAGCTGGCGTTCTTCTCGCTGCTTTATTGGCCGATCTCGACAGCCCAACCGGCGCTGAGCGACGAGGCCAAGACCCGCATCAATAGTTATATGCGAAATGGCGGGTCGATCCTGTTCGACACCAGGGACCAGCAATTCTCCACCGGCGCCGGCGAAGGCGCAGAGAAATTACGCCAACTGGTGGACGGGCTGGATATTCCCGGCCTCATTCCCGTTCCGGTCAGCCATGTCCTGACCCGATCATTCTATCTGCTGCAAGATTTCCCCGGCCGTTGGGACGGCGGCACCCTGTGGGTCGAGCAGCCCGATGAACGGGTCAATGACGGGGTCTCGTCGGTGATCGTCGGCAGTAACGATTATGCCGCCGCCTGGGCCGTCGATCGGCGCGGGCGCGCTTTATTTCCGGTGATACCGGGCGGCGACCAGCAGCGTGAAATCGCCCGCCGGTTCGGCGTCAATCTGGTGATGTACGCGCTGACCGGCAATTACAAGGCCGACCAGGTACATGTCGACGCCATCCTCGAACGGCTGGGCCAGTAGGATGCGCGGACGATGAATAATTTCTCCATCGTTTGGGACCCCTTGCTGCCGCTGCAAATTCTGGCAGCTATCGCCGCGGTCTGTGTTGTGGTGTTCGCGCTGGGTCTGGTGGCGCCACGGTTCGGCCGTGTGGCGCCGGCATTGGGATGGCGTTTTTTGACCGCCGCGGCGTTGGTCACGGCGTTGGCCAACCCGTCGATTATTGTCGAAGACCGCGAACCGTTGAGCGACATCGCCGTGGTCGTCGTCGATGAGAGTTTAAGTCAGGGCATCGGCGAGCGGGCCGAGGATACCCGGCTCGCCCTGGAAGAGGTCGAAGGCAGATTCACCGGGCGGAGCGATCTCGAATTGCGCGTCGTGCGCGTGGGACCTTCGGCCGATCCGGGGTCTCTTGCAGCCAGCACCGAACCGCAAACGGGCACACGGCTATTCACGGCGCTGGAAAGCGCCATGGCGGAGATTCCCGGCGACCGTTTCGCCGGCGCCATGCTTATCACCGACGGCCAGGTTCACGATGTGCCGGAGGTGCCGGAGGACTTCGCGCTCGACGGGCCGCTCCATGTGCTACTGTCGGGCCAGCGCGATGCCGGCGACCGGCGTCTCTCTGTCGTGCAATCACCGGGATACGGCATTGTCGGCGATAGTGTACGCCTGACGTTGCGCATCGACGAGCCCGCCGCGATCCGCGCCCGACAGGCGCAGGTAACGATCCGGCGCGATGGCGAACCCACCGGCCGCACGATTTTGGCGCCGGTTGGCTCCGACCATACCATCGAGCTGACGGTCGACCGCGGCGGCCCCAGCGTCTACGACATCTCGGTGGCGGCCGGACCGACTGAGCTCACCATGGCCAATAACCGGGCGATCGTCATCGTCAACGGCATCCGCGACCGGTTGCGGGTGTTGCTGGTATCGGGCCAACCCCATCCCGGAGAACGCACCTGGCGCAACCTGTTGAAGGCCGATCCGTCGGTCGATCTGGTTCATTTCACCATTCTGCGCCCACCGGACAAGCAGGACGGCACGCCGGTGCGCGAGCTCAGCCTGATCGCCTTCCCCTACCGCGAATTGTTCGAGGTCAAGCTCGACGAGTTCGACCTGATCATCTTCGACCGCTATCGCCGCATGGGTGTGCTGCCGTCGATTTATCTGCGCAACATCGCCGAGTATGTAATCGCCGGCGGCGCCTTGCTCGACGCCGCGGCGCCCAGCCAATCGGCAATTTCCAGCCTGTACCGCACCGATCTATCGCGGGTGCTGCCGGCGGAACCGACGGGCGATGTGGTGACCGAGCCCTTCCATGTGGGTGTCACGAATACCGGCCGGCGCCACCCGGTGACCTCGTCCCTGAAGGGCTTGCAACCGCCGGAGTCGGACGCGCCGCCGCAATGGGGCCGTTGGTTCCGGCAGATCGACGCTGAAGCACGCTCGGGCGTCGCCGTCATGGAGGGCACGGAAGATCGGCCGCTTTTGATCCTCGACCGGGTCGGCGAGGGCCGGGTCGCCCAATTGCTGAGCGATCACTTTTGGCTGTGGGCACGCGATTTCGAGGGCGGTGGCCCCCATGACGAACTGCTACGGCGGCTGTCCCATTGGCTGATGAAAGAGCCCGAGCTGGAAGAAGACCGGCTCACCGCCGTGTCCCAGGGCAACAAGCTCGAGATCACCCGGCGCAGCCTGGAACCGGTCGACGCGCCGGTCGAGGTGACCTTCCCCTCCGGACGCACTGAGCAAGTGGTGCTCGAGGAAACCGGTCAAGGCCGCGCCGTCGGGCAATTAATCATCGATGAGGGCGGCCTCTACCAACTCACCGACGGTGAACGCTCGACCCTCGCCGGGGTCGGCGCGCTTAATTCCGTCGAGCTGAGCGACGTTACGGCGACCGATGCGGTGCTGCGGCCGCTGGTCACGGCGACCGGCGGCGGCATTTCCTGGCTGGCCGATAGCGCCATCCCCGACATCCGCCACAATCCGCGCGGCCGCGACATGGCCAGCGTCGGTCCCAACGTCAATGCCCAATGGCTCGCCTTCCAGTCGAACAGCGCCTTCACGGTGAGCGGCATCCGCGCCCTGCCGCTATTGCCGGCGATTATATTGCTGCTGTTGAGCGCCATGGCGTTGCTGCTAGCGTGGCGCCGCGAGGGACGCTAGGCGCTCAATTAGGGCTTGCCGTCCGGGGTAAAATGGTAGATAGTTAACTCTATGGTTAACTATTCATCCCTCGACAGCACCTTCGCCGCCCTTGCCGATCCGACCCGGCGGGCAATCTTGAGCCGGCTCGCCCTGGGCGAAGCCAATGTC
This sequence comes from Alphaproteobacteria bacterium, assembly GCA_013003285.1. Lineage (GTDB taxonomy): Bacteria > Pseudomonadota > Alphaproteobacteria > UBA6615 > UBA6615 > JABDJY01. Next base: position 11,723 of record JABDJY010000325.1, read on the forward strand.
AGCGAACTCGCAGAACCGTTCTCGATCTCGCTGCCGGCCATCTCCAAACATCTTCGCGTCCTCGAGGATGCCGGCTTGATGATCCGCCGCAAGGAGGGCCGCACCCATCATTGCAGCTTACGCACCGATCCGCTGGGTGACGCGGTGGAGTGGATCGAGGAGGCACGCCGGTTCTGGGGCAGTCAGCTCGATGCCCTGGCCGAATTTCTTGAAGAACCGGCAGATGATCCGAGCAACCCAAGGGAGCCTAAGAAATGAGCGACGCCGCCATTGCCATGACCGAAGAGGCCGGGGGGCAAACGCTGACCATGACCCGGCGCTTCGCCGCGCCGCGCGAGCGCGTCTATGCCGCCTGGGCTGACGGTAACCAGGTCGCGCGCTGGTTCGGCCCGGAAAGCGTCACCTGCACGGTCCATGAATGGGATGCGCAGGTGGACGGTAACTACAGCCTGACCATGAACCACGCCGACGGCGACACCACCGATCTCAGCGGCACTTTCCGCGAAATCTCACCGCCGGAGCGCCTGGTCTATACCTGGACGTGGGGCGGCGATGGCGGCATGGCTGGGCGTGAAACCCTGTTGACCCTGGATTTCGAAGCGGCCGGCGACGAGACGGTCCTGCATCTAACCCACTCGCTATTGCTTGACGAAGACTGGGCGCAAAAACACAGCATGGGCTGGGGCAGTTCCTTCGACAGTCTCGCCGCGATGCTCGCCTCGTAACCCCGAAACCAAAGGGAGAGAGACATGTCCGACGTTATTCTCTACGGCGTTAGTCCCAGCAGCTACGTACGCACCTGCCGCATGGCGCTCGACGAAAAGGGTGTCGCTTACACGCACGAGGCGGCAATGCCGCAATCGCCGGAACAGCTCGCCCGGCATCCCTGGGGCAAGATCCCGACGATGACCCATGGCGATGTGAAATTATACGAGTCCCTGGCGATCACCCGTTATGTGGACGAGGCATTCGACGGGCCGGCGCTACAACCCGCCGATGCCGGTGACCGGGCGCGCATGAGCCAATGGATATCGGCCTTCATCGACTATATGTACGCCCCTATCGTGCGCTCCATCATCATCCAACGGGTCGTTGTCGAAACCCCCGATGAAGCGGTTATCGCCGCCGCCATGCCCGATGCGGCGAAAGCCATCGGCCTCGTCAACGACCAACTGGGTGCAACGCCCTATTTGGCCGGTCAGGCGTTATCGCTCGCCGATCTGTTCGTCCTCCCGGCGATCAACTATGTGGCCATGGTTCCCGAGGGGGGGCCATTGCTCGAGAACGCCGGCAATGTCACCGCCTGGGCCGATCGGATGCAATCGCGCGACAGTGTGCAGATCGCTTTGGCAGCATAACGTTCTAACAAAAGTCACATGCAAAGGACTTTGTAAGTACCCCCCACCCCGTCCCTCCCCCGCAAGGGGGGAGGGGGAAATAT
>JABDJY010000330.1 GCA_013003285.1 Alphaproteobacteria bacterium
ATTCATCGTCGAGGGCGATAGCGCCGGTGGCTCGGCAAAGCAGGCCCGTGACCGGAAAACTCAGGCGATCTTGCCACTGCGCGGTAAAATTTTGAACGTCGCCAGTGCTACCGCCGACAAGCTGGCGGCGAACCAGGAATTGCGCGATCTGATCCAGGCGCTGGGCTGCGGCTCGGGCAAGACATTCGATCTGACCAAGTTACGCTACGAACGCATCGTCATCATGACGGATGCCGATGTCGATGGCGCCCATATCGCGTCCCTGTTGATGACATTTTTCTATCGCGAGATGCCCAAGCTGGTGACCGACGGCCACCTGTTCCTCGCCGTGCCGCCCCTGTATCGCCTGTCGCGTGGTGGCGAGGTTCACTATGCCCTCGACGATAAGGCGCGCGAACAATTGATGGCCAATGTGTTTTCCGGCGGGGGCAAGGTCGAGATCAGCCGTTTTAAGGGCCTCGGCGAGATGCCACCGGCCCAGCTTAAAGAAACCACCATGAACCCGGACAAGCGCGTCTTGATCCAGGTGACCTTGCCGCGAGCAACCGCTGAGGATAAGGGCGAGGCCAAGGAAGCCAAAGTTACCGCGCAACTGGTCGAGCAATTGATGGGCCGTAAGCCCGAAAAGCGGTTTGCCTATATCCAAGAAAATGCCCGCTTCGTCGACGATGTTGACGTCTAGTCCTGCCCCATCCGCTCACCGGTAAGTCGTCACATTTGCGTGCCTAATTGTCGCAAGACGAAATAAAATCGATCCAAACCTGTTTTTCAAAAGTATTGGTGACCATATCTGGCGTAACCAGTTGGATGGGTGAGTGTCATGAAAACGCAAATTGCATATCTCAAACCGGGTTTCCTGGCCGCCGTTGCCGCGGTGACGTTGGCCGCATGCGCCGGCGGCGTGACCGTATCGCGCGAGAATGTCGCGCATAGCTATCTGCCTGAGGAACTTTACGTCGTCGGGACCGGTGCCAATGAACTCAAGACGGTTATTGTTGGTGATCCGTTTGGCATCCCCAAAGATGAGTTCGAATCCGCAGTGTTGGCGAGCCTCAAGGGAAAAAGTTTTGGACCGCGATTGAACCTTTCCACCGATCCTAAAACCGAAGATTCCCGTAAACGCTTCGTCGTCTTTGCATTTAATCCCACCGATATTGGCGAGGCAGATGATTTATGCTCCGGCACAGCAGATACCGCCAAAGTTCAAGACACCGGCGGCAGCCTCACGGTTACGGCGGCATACTGCACCACCGACCACTACCTGACCCAGGCAACGGCTCGCTCGGCTAACGTCGGCGGAGCGGATAGTGAGCAGTTCCGCCAGTTGATGACTCAATTGGCCATTGCGTTATTCCCGGACGAAAATCCTCACAGACGTCTCGACGAAAATCGCCGGCTACCCTGAAGGATTTAGTCGTGGAGCAACCATTGACGCAGTAGCGCTGTGACCGCTTGCGGTTGCTCCATCGTCGACAAATGTCCGCACTCTTCGATAAGCGCCAGTCTGGCACCTGGTATGGACGCCGCCATCTCTTCGTGAAGTTCAACCGGCGTAAGGGTATCATCGCGTCCGCAAGCGACCAGGGTTGCTAGGTCATACCCCGCTAGCTGATCTCGGCTGTCGGGACGCGCCATGATCGCCCGCTGGTGCCTGTAGAAAGCGTCTTCTCCGACCCGCTCTGCCATTTCCTTAATCCGCTGGGTAAGATCCACATCGTCGAGCCGGTATGACGCGATTAACAGGGGAAGCAATCGGTCGGTGACACCGCGAAACTTATCCACTTCACTCATCGCAATAAGTTGGCGGCGGCGCTCCGATTGCTCTTCGGTATCGGCCCGCGCCGATGTATCCAACAGCGCCAGTTTTTCAACCCGTTCCGGCGCTCGGCGCATGATGGCGTGACACACATAACCGCCCATGGACAGGCCGGCTAGCGCGAACCGGTCCGGTGCACCGGCCAGAACTGTTGCGGCCATTGCGTCGAGAGTTTCGTTTTGGCTGACATTGGCGATCTGGCATTGGGCAATAT
>JABDJY010000333.1 GCA_013003285.1 Alphaproteobacteria bacterium
ATATCTAAACATATGTTTTTATACGGTTTTTCAGCCTACGCTCGCTGCCGTTAAACGGCAAATCCAGCCGATCTGATAATGGTTAACCGGCTAAATAAATTTAATAACTCCTAAAAATTAATGAAGATTGTGGGCATTACCCGATCGCGGACGGTCCATGCGTGGTGGTCCTCATGCGCTGGCCGCCGCGTAGTGAAGAGGCTTCGAACTAACGCCGCTCGATCTTTTGCAACGCTTTCATGGCGGCTGAGCGGACCCAACCGTCTTCGGAGAGCATCGTCGCCTTGAGCGTCGGTATTGCGGATTTAGCTGCAGGTCCAATTTCGCCTAGTGCGTTCATGGCGTGTCTGCGAACATTTTCGTCTTCATCACTTGCAGCTTTTGCCAGGGCCGACACGATTGACGGTTGGGTTGGATTGATGCTGCGAAGTTCACCAATCGCTGTAATGCGGTCGTACGCGCTATCAAAACTCAACACGTCAATTAAACGAGCTACAACGGCTGAGTCCTTTACCTCAAGGTGTCTCAGACTGCGCATCGCAGATAAACGAACTGCTTCGGTATCGTCACGCAGTCCTTTCACCACAGCCGCGATCATTTCTTCGGAAGTCGGAGTGACATTCGCCAACCCGCCGATGGCAGCAGAACGGACCCATTTGTACTCGTCGTTGGTTGCGGCAATTAAATCTCGTATGACTTGTTCTGTTACGGGTCGAGTCCGGGAACGTTCAGCCACAGCGAATGATCGCACACGCCCGCGTTCATCATCTAAAGCTTTAAAGAGAGTCGCGTTGATGGCTTCCGTGCGCGGCTCTATTTTGCTTAATATTTCAAGCGCAGTGCGGGACACCGTCGCACTTGGGTCGATTGTAGAGGCAAACAAAATATTCATGTACGTCTCGGAAAACGGCTTTTCCGCGCTCAAGGCCGAAAGTGCCAATTTGCGAACTGTTCCATGCTCATCGACTACCGCTCCCACAAGCGCTGTCGTGATAGCGTCTGTCCGAGGCTGGACCTGCGCCAAGACCTGAACCGAAGCGGTCCGCACAAACTCAAATTCGTCGTCAAGATTTTTTAATAGCGATGGTACCGCTTCGGACGGAGCGCCAAGTCTCAAAAAAACCCATGTAACCATAAGGCGGACAAATTTGTCGTCGTCTCCAACGCCTGAATCAAAGCAGGAGTCATACGGCGCGCTTCAACACGGCGTTTATTCTGGGGATGTTCAGGATTGCGGTCGACCGGCGAATGATCACTAATTACCGGCTGAGCCATATCACGAAAACTACGGGCCGCAGTGCGTCGGACATCCGCGTTTTCATCTTGCAATGCTAGCGCCAATGCCGGCGCAATGTCGGGATGGAGAACGCGAATGGTGCCAAGGGCCCCCGCAACCGCTGCTCGCACGCGTGCATCAGGATCATTCTGAATCTCGATGAGCGGAGTGATTGCCTCATGCGCCCCCGGTGTGTTTGAAAAGCGCGTATCACCCAATCGACCCAATGAACTTGCTGCGGCCGCGCGCACTTCTGCTTTTGGGTCCACTAACATAGGGATAAGCGTCGACACCGTGCCCTCAAATGCCTTGCCAACTTCACTCAGGGCATTGGCCGCCGCACGGCGAACTTCCGGCGTCTCGTCGGATAACGCGTTTTTCAACGCCACCACAGTGGACACCGGAATTTGGCGTCTTGCGGGATGCATGTTGACACCGCCTCGCAATTTATTCGCTATTTGTTTCAGCGCCGTCGCGGCCGCCGCGCGCACCTGTGCCTCGTCGTCATTGAGCGCCGACTCGAGCTCGACCCACGCTAGAGCAAAAACAAACTTCGACCGCTCAAAACTTCCATAGGGGCCATATGCCAAATTTCCCAGGGATATTGCCGCCAATCGCTGCGCGTCTGGATCACCCTCGTAAACCTGAGCGGCAAAATTGCGAATTGTCGCGATAGCAAGAGATTTGTCTACTTGGAACAAAGCGCCACCGGCGGTAAAGCCGACTCGATCTCCCGGATCGACCAATGCTTCGATCAGGGCTGGGCCACTTTGTTTCGCCAAAGGTCCAAATTGTCTCAGCGCGCCCGCGGCTGCATACCGTACCGCTGGTGACTCATCTTTCAACAGCACAATCAAATCCGGTACGCTCACACTTGCCTTAGACCCGATCAGTCCAAGACTCACTGCCGCTCCGACGCGAGTGAGGCTCTCAGGAGAGTTTAAATGTTCGCGCAACACTGAGATCGCTTGCTCAACCTGACTTCCTAAGTCATCGACACGCGACCGGAGGTATCCACTACCCACGAGAGTTTTATCGTTACTCGTCACACGTTCAAGCAGCGCGTCCAGCGGGCTTTTTGATCGGTCTTGCGCCTGGCTGGGCACTGCTGAGCTCAAGACGATTATGGCTGTGAGCAGAATCACCGATATGCATTTGTCCAAATACCTGTTCCGATATTGAAGAATTGGTTTCATTTTCATCGCTCTACCAAGCCTGCGCCTCTGTGCCGTTTATCGAACTACGTGATAATAAAGGATCTGCTTACGTAAACGGAGACGGGCACCATCATGATCGAAGAGACCCTAGATATCGCCACCAAAGATGGCGAAATGGAGACATTCATCTGCCGGCCCGAGCGCGGCGGTCACGACCCGGCGATCTTCTTTCTGATGGACGCGCCGGGCATTCGCGAGGAACTGCGCGACATGGTGCGACGGCTGGCGAGCGTCGGCTATTACGTGTTGCTGCCCAATCTCTATTACCGGGCGGGGCGCGATACGTTTTATGGCCCCGACGTGCTCACCGAAGGCAGCCCCGACCATACGGCGATGCGCGCCATCCGCACCAAGATGACGATCCCGCCGGTGATGGAGGATATCGCCGCCATGCTGGCCTTCGTCGATGCACAGGACGACGTGAAAGGCGGGCCGGTGGGCTGTCACGGCTATTGCATGAGCGGACCTTACGCCCTGGCCGCCGCCGCGCGTTATCCTGACCGTATCGGCGCCGCCGCGTCGTTTTACGGCACCTGGATTGTCAGCGATGCCGAGGAGAGCCCACACCTGAATTTGGCCAAGGCCAAAGGCGAGCTTTATATTTCCTGCGCCGAGCATGACGATCTGGCGCCGCCGGATATGGTGGCGGAGCTCGACCGTTTGTTTAAGGCCTCCGGCGCCGCCGGCGAACTGGAAATCCATCCCGGCGTCCACCACGGCTTCGCCTTCCCGGGGCGCTGGTGCTACGACCAGCCAGCCGCCGAGCGCCATTGGGAGCGGTTGTTCGCGCTCTATCGGCGGATGAGCGAGGCGGCTTAGGCATGGCCTTCACGCCAGTCAATTTCACCGAAGAACAGCGCATCTTCCGCGATCAGATGCTGCGCTTCGCCGATCGGGAAATCGCCCCGATCGCCGATGAGATCGACCATAACGACCGTTTCCCCGACGAGATCATTCCCAAATTCGGCGAGCTTGGCCTGATCCAATGGAGCGTGCCGGCGGCCTATGGCGGGCCCGAGGGCTCGCTCACCATGCTGTGCATCGCGCGCGAAGTCATCGCCCGCCATTCCCTGTCGCTTTCGGTGATGGTCGGCGAGAACGGCAATGGGCTGGCCCTGCCCCTGGTCTTCGCCGGCAGCGATGCCCAGAAGGACAAATATTTTCCGCTGCTGGCCACGGGCAAAACCCTGGTCGCCTTCGCTCTGTCGGAACCCGATGCCGGCTCGGACGCCGCATCGCTGACCACCCGCGCGGTGCGCGACGGCGACGACTGGCTGATCAGCGGCAACAAGACCTATGTGACCTGTGGCCCGGTCGCCGACTATGTTCTGGTCTTCGCACGCACCAACGACCAGCCCCGCGCCAAGGGTATCTCGGCCTTCATCGTCGACACCACACTGCCCGGCGTGGTGCGCGGGTCGAAGAACAAGAAGATGGGCTATAACGGCGCCACGCCGAATTGCGATTTCTTCTTCGATGCCGTGCGGGTACCCGCCGACGCCATGGTCGGTGGCGACGGAGAGGGTTTTACCGTCGCCATGAAATGCATGGAATTCAACCGGCCAGCCATGGCGGCCTCGGCCATCGGCATCGCCCAGGGCGCGCTCGAAACCGCGGTCGCCTATGCCAAGGAACGCCGCCAGTTCGGCCGCGCCATCGCCGAGTTCCAGGGGCTGCAATTCATGATGGCCGATATGGCAATGCAGATTGAGGCGACCCGTGCGCTGCTCTACGAGGTCGCTGCGCGCTACGATGCGGGCGAGATGGACGGCTATGGCGGGCTCGCCGCCGCGGTGAAATGCATGGCCAGCGACGTCGCCATGAAGGTCACCACCGACGCGGTGCAGATATTGGGCGGCGCCGGCTACATGAAGGAACATTCGGTCGAGCGCATGATGCGCGACGCCAAGGTGACCCAAATCTTCGAGGGCACCAACCAGATCCAGCGCATGCTGGTCGCCCGCGAGTTGCTGAAATGAGCCCGGCCACGCGCGAACCGGGGCCGCTCGACGGCGTTCGCGTCCTCGATTTCACAACCATGATGGCGGGGCCCTATTGCACCCGCCAACTGGCCGATCTCGGCGCCGAGGTGATCAAGATCGAAGCGCCGGGCGGCGAGCAGAACCGTCATGCCACGCCGGTGCGCCAGGGCGAAAATGGGGCCGACAGCGCCACCTACAGCCACCTGAATGTGGGCAAGCACTCCATCGCGCTGGACTTGAAATCGCCCGACGGCACGAAACTGACCCTCGATCTGGCGCGCCAGTGCGATGTGGTGGTGGAGAACGCCCGGCCCGGGGTGATGGCCCGGCTCGGCCTCGACTGCGCCGCGATCCGCACCGTGCGGCCCGACACTATCTACTGCTCCATCTCCGGCTTCGGGCAGACCGGCCCGGCGGCGCAGAACCCGGCCTACGCCCCCGTCGTACAGGCGGCATCGGGCTATGAGCTGGTCAATCTGGCGCAGCAGCCCGAGCTTACCCGGCCCGGCCATGTGGGCGTGTTTTTCGCCGATGTGATGGCCGGGGTGCAGGCGTTTGGCGCCATCAGCGCCGCTCTGTTCGCGCGCGAACGCACCGGCCAGGGGCGCTATATCGACGTCTCCCTGCTGGAGAGCATGATCTGGCTGATGGTCTATGAAATCCAGCTCGCCCAGGCTCCCGCCGACGCTCCGCGCGGGCTCTACCGGCCGGTGCGCGCCGCCGACGGTTTCGTCATGGTGGCGCCGGGCAATCAGCCGATCTTCGAGGCCATGGCGACCACCATGGGCCACCCCGAATGGATCGCCGACAACCGCTTCCGCACCCACACCGACCGGGCGCGCAACTACGCCGAGATGATGGCGCTAGCCGAGGAATGGACCAACCAGCGCAGCGCCGCGGAATGCGAAGAGGTTCTGATGGCCGGCAAGGTGCCTTGCGCGCGCTACCGCGAAGTGGCGGAAATCTTCGACGATCCCCAACTAACCCACCGCGGCGCCTTCACCCGCGCCCGCGACGGCGCCGGCGAATTCCAGGTGCCCAATGTGCCCTTCACCTTCGACCAGGGCGCCACCGCCGCCCACGATTGGGTCGCGCCGCTGGGCGGCTCGGCGCGCGAAGTATTGGGCGATCTGCTCAACCTCGACGAGGCCACCCTGCGCGATCTGGTGGACCGCAAAGTGCTGTCGGGCAAGGTATTCTGAGTGACCAGTTTACTCTCTTCCTAAGAAGAGCTCTGCGAATCGGCAGCAATTTTACCCCTCATTCCATTCCTAAATTAACCATAGTCCAGGTAAAATTACCCGCTCCGGCGATAAATAAATGCTGGCACTAGCGGTCCCATGACCTCACATATTCGGGCGATGTTGAAATTCCTACGCCAAATAGGGCAAAGCCTGCGGGCCCATTGGAAGCTCGCGACCGGAATTGTCGCGGCCAGCGTAGTGGTCGTGATCCTGGCGCTGGCGCAATGGATCGGCGTTCTCGCCATCGAACGGCATGCCGGCTATTTCGCGCCAGTGTGGGCGGCCGACGGCGAGCATATCTACCTCCTCGAGCGCAGAACCACCGGCGTTGTTTGGGGCCTTGGGTGGGAGTTTTTCTCACCACCGGCCAATTCCTATGTCATCTCCGACCGGCTGACCCTGAACCGTCTGAATGTCGCCAACGGCAAGTTGGAGATCCTCGAGCGCTTCGAGGGGACCCCGGTGACCGGGCGAACCACCCAGCATTATCGCGGCCGTATCTTCAACACTATGAGCGCGCGCATCATCCCGACCGCCAGCGGCGCCGAACTGTTGGTCAGAATGAACATCCCCCGGGTGCCGCGATCGGAGCAATGGGCTCTCGCCGGCACCTGGACGCCCGACCAGCCCTCGAACGCAAAATGGACTGAGAAATACGCCGGCAACACCGCAGCGCCGAACGAAGTTCTGCAAAACGGCATCGAAGTGATAACGGTGCACGGCCGTGAGTCCTTTCCCGCCGCGGTGTTAGCCGTTGCGGCGGATGAGAGCTATCGGGTGCTGTTAAAGAATGGCGACTTTGACCGACTCTATCCCGACGGCGTTCCGCCACGGCATATCGCCGAACGCACCGGACGCGAACGCATAGAAAAGTCGCGCGAATTTAGCCGGGTAAAAGAGGAACTCACCGAAAAATTCGCCGCACAGGGCCTCAACGACGGCGCCGCGTCGTTGCGCGCCTATGACGAGATGGAGGAGCTGGGCTTCCTACCGAAAAGCCCGCGCCTTGTGGCAACCCCGCTGAGCGCGGCGCCAGCCGATGTGAAAGTCTTCGATATCCCGCAGGAATATTTCGAGGTCGGTCTGTTTCAGGATATCGCCGCCGCCATCGACGCCCCTAATCAAGAGGTTAAAACCTCGACCAGCGACTATCTCAAATATTACGACGACGAGGTGGGCTTGCGGCTCAAGAGGTGGCGCAACGACGGTAACGACCGCTTCGCTGTGCGTACCGCCGGCCGGACTTATCTCATGGAAGTCCGCCGCTTCGACCGTAAATAGCGGCGAGCGCGACGCTTCCCCTCCTCCACCGCCCGGCGTAACCTTCCCATACAAATGTGGGAGAGCGGGCGATGGCGCGACGGGTCAAGAAATCCTGGGACACGGGCCTGATCGATATTGGCCAGGGGTGCTACGCCTATATCCAGTCGGGCGGCCTCAACGTTTCCAATGCCGGGCTGGTGGTCGGGCCGGACTCCTGTCTGGTCATCGACACGCTCTATGTGAAACCCATGACCGAGGCGTTCAAACGCTCGATCCGTAAGGTCACCAAGAACCCGGTCGGCCAGATCGTCTGCACCCATCACC
>JABDJY010000336.1 GCA_013003285.1 Alphaproteobacteria bacterium
GGTGATGCGCGGTTCAGCCGGTGTGGGCGAGGGGCCGGACGGGGGGCCGGACGGGGGGGAGGATGCGCTCGGGCTGTAAGCCGCCGGCGTTGGGGACCGTCGGCACAGCCGATCGGTCGCCAGACGCGGTAGCCAGAGCGAAACCACCCGCCGTTTCATCGGTCGGGTCATGTTGCCATTCCAATAGCCAGTGATGGGGTCGTCCGCCGCGCGCCCGCAGCAATTCCACCTGCCAGCGGGTTGCCCCCAATAGGGGGGGCGGCCATGCGGGGCCGCTGGGCGCGGCGGTGACGCGCCAGCGGGTGACGCTGGCAATCGGCGGTATGGCCGGCGGCATGGCGCTGTTGTCGCCATTGTTCGCGCTACTTTGCAGAGGACTGCGTAGCAGTAACCCAAAGGTGCCGCCGGCCTCGGCCGCCAGTTGCAGGCGGCGGCTGGCCGTGAGGTCGACCATGTCGATTTCCGCACAAACCGCACCGACGGCCGGGGTGCGCAGGGCTTCCTCCATGGCCCATAGGGCTTGCGCCGCGCCATTTCGGCCCCGGGCGGGCGTCCGCACGATGATAAGTGCCGCCGGATCGAGGCCGAAGGCGGCGAGTCCCGGGCCATACAGGCTTTCGCGCTGGTCGATCCGTGGTGCGATCCAGACGACGGGTGGGCGGTGAAGCCGCTGCGCGCGGCCGGCGAGGGCGGCGGCAAAGGCCGTGGCGCTGCCGCTGTTACTGCCGTCGGTAATCTCATGGACGCACCCGCCGGCCAGTCCGCCCGCCGGCAAATGATCGTCGATAGCGGCCAGGCCGAACGGAATGACGCCATGATCTTCGCCCGTGCTTCTACCTTCAAGTGCGGGGCCGAGTGCGGTGCCTTCGAGGGCGGCGATTCGCCCGCGCAAATGGCTTAGGGTTGCATTATCGATCGCCATGGGATATCCATATGTTCGTGTTTTGTTCTAATTAGGAAGAGGCGTCGAGTCAACGCGGGACAACTATTTGATTTAAAGAAATGCGGGGACGAGGCGCGCTCACCAAACAGCGTTAACCAAATAATTCCAAAATATATAATGATGGTAATGTATTAAAATCGCATTTCCTTAATATATAAAATTAAAGCAAAATTTTATGACAATATTACTTACATTCTATTCTGTTTTAATTGAGTTACCTCTCGGACACGTCCATTTTATTAACACTTCATTTACGTTTGTAGTTCGAGAGGAGCTAAGCCCGTGATCGGATTTTGCGCCAAAATTGCCCAGAGCTTTTCAACCAAAGCCGCCATTGTTGTCGGTTGCTGCGTTGTTGCCCTAAGCGTTGCCACGCCGGCATCGGCTCAATCTGCCGTACAGTCTGCAGCGGAACCGGTTTCGGCGAAGCGGGGCCACCTGGTCTCGATCTCGAAGCAGATTGCCCTCAGCGATGAAATCACCTGCCTGGCGCAGAACATCTATTTCGAAGCCCGCAGCGAGCCTGTCGATGGCATGCTGGCCGTGGGTCATGTGGTCTTGAACCGCCTCGCCAGCGACCGCTTTCCCGACACGGTCTGCAAGGTCGTTCGCCAGGGCGGTTACCAGAAGCGTCACCGCTGCCAGTTCTCCTGGTGGTGCGATGGCCGCAGCGACGAACCCGTTAACAAGGTTGCCTGGGACGCGGCGCGGCTGATTGCCTGGTTTGTCTATAACGGCCAGACCGTCGATCCGACCGGTGGCGCGCTTTGGTACCACGCCGATTATGTGAGCCCCTATTGGCGCGAAGCCTTCGTCGCCGGCCCGCAGATCGGTCGCCATATCTTCTATCTGAAGGCCGAGAGCAAGCGCGCCTCAGGCTAATACGAAATCTTCGTATTATCTGATAACCATCAGTAATTATTTACTAAAGTAAGTTTTTAACGGCGCTCGATGCGGGGATTTCACTGCCCGAGACATAGGCCTCGTGATTATCAGAGATCTGGTCCAGGGCATAGAGATAATTCACCATCATCCCGGCCGATTGCTGCAGGCCCCGGTCCGAGCGGTCGGCCAGCCAATTGACCCGTTCGACCTGGGCGCCGTTGCTCAGATGAAAGTGGGCGACCGAATCCAACGCGGTCCCCGAGGATTCACGCCGCTGATAGAGCAGATAGCCGGCGACCAAATGAAGCAGAATCGGCTGCAGCACGGCCTCCGTTTCGGCGTCCTGGTACCAATGGGGCCGGTCTAGCAGAGCCTGGAGGGCCGGGGTGTCGCCGGTATCGCCGGCCAGTGCGGTCAGTTGCGCCTCCTGCTCGTGATTGAGCAGCTCGGCGCCGGCCGCAAGCCGTGAATCGAGCCAGGGGCGAAAGCCCGGGATCGGCGACAGGGTGGCGAAGGTCTTCAGATTGGGCAGTTCATGGGACAGATCGTCGACCACCTGCTTGATCAGGAAATCGCCGAAGCTGACCCCCGACAAGCCGCGCTGGGCATTGGAGATCGAATAGAAGATCGCGGTGTTGGCATCTTCGGGATCGCCCGTGGGGGCTGATTCGTCGAGCAGGGTTTGCACATTGCCGGCCAACCCATCGACCAGCGCCACTTCGACGAAAATCAGCGGCTCGTCGGGCATGTTGGGGTGGAAAAAGGCATAGCAGCGGCGATCGGATTCCAGCCGGTTCTTAAGATCGGTCCAGGACTGGATCTCGTGCACCGCCTCATAGGCGATCAGCTTTTCCAGCAGATCGGCCGGCGCAGCCCAGGTGACATGGCGCAATTCGAGGAACCCAGCATCGAACCAGCCGCTTAGCAGCGTGCGTAACTCGCTGTCGATCGGCCGCAATTCGGGATGGTTTTTCAGCAGGCCGAGAAGGTCGGCCCGCATATCAACTAGAAATTTAACGCCATGGCTTAAGCTATTAAAATGCCTAAACAATTTGGTTCTAGGAGACCGTAGGCACTCGCGCAGCCGGTCCACCGCGCGCGCATAATCGACGGGCTCGTTCTCCGCCGCGCGCACATTGTCCATCGCCCGGTTCAAACCTTCGCTATCGACGGCATATTCGCGGGCGAGAAGTTGGAAAAACCGTACCCGGCCATCGTCGTTCAGGTCGAGATAGTAGCGTCCCAACTGCGCCGCATTGCCCCGCGCCGAGGCCTCGCCGCCACGGCCCGATAGGCTGATATCGATGCGTTCTTGCAGGGTTTTTAGATCGTCGTCGGGCAAATCCGGGCGCAGCGGCGTGACCCGGTCACGGCTGGCGACATTGACCACGTCCTGCAAGGCACGGCGCAGCAGGCCGCGCGTGCGGACGAGAACCCCATTACTGACTGTTGTATCTGCCATCGTGTCCTTAAACTGGCGAGCAACCGACACCTAAGCAAGCATAGGAATGAAGAATTTTTCGTGAATTTCTTTGCTTTATCGAATGTGCGCTTATTTCATGCCAATGCCGGTCCAGCGGTATAACCAGAGATCAGGCGCGGTATTCGGGGACTATTCGCCGGGCCGACGCCAAAACAGGGGAAAAACATGGCCGATAAGGAAATTGCAGTAATTGTTGGTGCCGGCAGCGGCCTCAGCGGATCTTTAGCGCGTCTCTTCGCCGGCGAAGGCATGTCGGTGGCGATGGCCGCACGCGATGCCGGCAAACTGGCTGCGATTTGCGAAGAGACCGGCGCCAAGGCCTATGCCTGCGACGCCGCCGACGGCGACCAGGTCGATACGCTGTTCGATGCGGTCACCGCCGATCTCGGGACCCCTGATATCGTGGTTTATAACGCCAGCGCCCGGGCTCGAGGTCCGATCACCGAAGTTGACCGTGCCGATGTGTTGAACGCGGTGATGGTCAGTTGCTATGCCGGATTCCTGGTGGGCCAGAAAGCGGCGCAGCTCATGGTGCCACGGGGCAGCGGCACCATCTTGTTCACCGGCGCCTCGGCCAGCGTGAAGGGCTATCCCCAATCGGCGCCCTTCGCCATGGGTAAGTTCGGCCTGCGCGGCTTGGCCCAAGCCATGGCCCGCGAATTGTCGCCGCAGAATATCCATATCGGTCACTTCGTGATCGATGGCGGCATCTCAAAGGGCGCCGACGATCCGCGTACCACCCGCAGTCTGTCCGATGGTCAGGACGGGCCGGTGAGCGACAGCCTGCTCGACCCCGACGCCATTGCCCGCACTTATCTCGACCTGCACCGCCAACATCGCAGCGCCTGGACCTGGGAAGTCGAACTACGTCCGTGGGTGGAGAAGTTTTAAATAAATGCACCTACGCGCTCTTTGTTGGCTGCGCTGGTTTTTGACCGCGCTATTCGCCCTGTTGGCGGCCGCGTTCGTTGGGCTGGCGGTCTATGCGGTGTTGCAATTTGGCCTGTGGTGGCCGCGGCGGTTTGGTTTCGGCGAGGCGGCCGGGTTCGTTCTGGCGGCGCTGACCATGCTGCCATTCCTGCTGTTATTCACCCGTCTCGACTGGTCGCGACCGATGGGATGGCTGGCGGCAAAATTTTCGCAGATGATTACACCCCTCGACCGGCGCATCGATACACTGCGGTCAGGGGACTAGCTTCAGGACCCGCAAACGAATGGAAGCCGGGCGGTGCCAAGGCTTCAAGATGTCCACAAGGCTCGTTTGCGCCAGGGGGGCGGCACGGAGAGCATTCCATGGAGAGGCTGCTTGTCGTTGCCCAGATCGAGTGATTGCCATGCACCGCGCCATTCCTGTGGTAGCTGATAGGGTGGTGTGACCCGGTCCTCGGGCTCAAAGCCGAAGCGGCTGTAGTAGGCGGGGTCGCCGAGCACGTAGACTTGGTTCATGTCGGCATTTTTCAACCATCGCAGGCCCTCGCGAACAATCAGGCTGCCAATGCCTTGCCGTTGCCGGGCAGGCGCGACGGCGAGCGGTCCCAGCAGCGCGACCTTTTTCGCACTGCCGACAATGCCGCAGGTTGTGAAGGCGACATGCCCCACCAGAGCCTTATCAGCAATCGCGACAAGCGAGACAACAGCCGGTCCCTCGCCTTGCAGTTCCCTCACAAGAGGCAGCAAATCCTCATCGGGGAACGCGTCCCGATATAGCTTCTCGAACGAGGCAACGTCGCCCGGCACGCTTTCGCGTATTGCAATTTTTTCGATCATGTCCCCGTCATTACTTGGATTGCGCCAATTTCTGGTAACGCGATCTGTGCCTAGCCTAACGACGCGACAGCGAACTGCGTTTTGAAGGTGTCGCACCACACCACGACGCTGCCATAGGCGGCCGGATCGGCTGTTTGCGGAACCGGGTAATTCTGGTCGCCGAACCGGCTTTTCAGCAGGCCTAGATTTTGAAAGCCGTCGGTCACGTCTTCGGGAAATAACGGGTCCTCATGGGCGACCAGATACACAAAAAGGTTGGGGCCGGGCACCACCTCAAGGTTCTCCAGGCGCACCACATGGCCGCCGTCAGGCAGTTTCAATAGCCGCGCCGAGCCGGAACCCCGGTGGATCGGATCGCCGTCCCGCAAGGTTGCCATTCGCACGGTGGTGGCGCCGTTGGGCAGGGGTTCGGCCAGGCGCTCGTCCGCGGCGGCTAATTCTAAGGCGCGCGATTGCGCCACACGGCTCCCTAATAGCGAGACGCCAATCGTCCCGAAGACGATTTTTCGGCGGGTTGGATCGACGCTCATTGGCGCGCCATTAGCCGTTCGGCAGGATGATGACCTTGCCTTCGCGTGGCCGCATGGCATGGGCGACCGCTTCCTTGATCTGCTCGAGCGGGTAGGTGGCTTCGATCTCGGCGCGCATGCGGCCTTCGATAATATAGCCGCGCAGTTCCTCATACACCGTGGCGCGCGATTCCGGCGTCGAGTCCCGGCCTTGCAGCCACTTGGTGAGCCAAACGCCTTTGAGACTGATATTGCGAAAAATGATGTCGTTCGGCGACAAATGGCAGGGGTCGCCGGACAACAGTCCGTAATTGGCGATCACCGCGTTATCGGCCAGGCAGTCGGCGAGATGCTGGGTCGCCTCGCCGGCAACCGCGTCGATCGCCAGCTTGATATCGGCGCCGCCGGTCGCCGCCTTGATCCGCTCGCCCAGATCGGGGCCGTCGACGGCGCAAATATCGCCTCCGGCGCCGCTAATGATGGCGTCGAGGCCGTCGCGGCGCACCACATTGACGGTCTTCAAGCCATAAATCTTGGCGAGCTGCATGGTGTATTGACCGACCGCCGAGTTGGCGGCGTTCTGGATCACCCAGTCGCCGGGTTCCAGATCGACCACAGTTTTCAGAAGTAACCAGGCGGTCGGCGGATTGGCCATGATCATGGCCATTTGTTTGGGGTCGCCCTCGGCAGGGAAGGTCACCGTGATACGTTCGGCCGGCACCACCGCCTGCTGCCGCCAGGTTCCCGTATAGGGCGGGATCATCACCCGGTCACCGGGTTTGACGTTGGAGACCTCGCTGCCGACTTCGACAATCTTGCCGATGCCTTCGGCGCCGGGGACCGCCGGCAGTTCGGGCTGGACACCGTAGCCGCCCGATAAAGTCAGCAGGTGCGAGGGGTTAATCGATGCCGCCTCTACATCGATCAGCACATCGCCGGGGCCTACTGGTGCGGTTTCCATATCGACCAGCTCCACCACGTCGGGCGGATTGCCGGTACGGGAGAATTGAACGGCTTTTTTTAACGTGCCCATGGCAGGAGTCCTTTGATGAAAGACGGCTGTTAGTCGGATTTTTTGATTTCGCCGGCGGCATTGTCGACGATGATCGGGGTCTCGAACCAGGTAATTTCCGGGTCGACCCCGTAGGCGTTGCGGATGGCTTCGCGCCAGGGACCGCCTTCGGCATAGAGTTCTTCCGCGGCCTCGCGCGACTCCCAGGTATAGACGCCGCCGCCGACGCCGCGGTCGGTATCGAGCAGGAAATTTTTGCGAATCAAGCCCGGTACGCTTTCGAACCGTGGTGCGACATTTCCCATATTGGTCAAAATTTCGTCACGCTCGACATCGCTGGCGACTTTGAACTGGACAATTGCGGTGATCATCGGTCTTGTCTCCTCGCTGGCTTACATAATTCTCGCCATATTGCGGTAATCGCCATGGGCGCACAACCAAGCGGCTAGCGCCGGAGTATCACGTTTGAGCGTATCGAACACATCCGTTTTGGGTCGCCTGCCGGCCAGCGTGCAAGGCATGGCCTGGATGTTCCTGACGACGATCATGATCGTCGCGATGCATTCGTTTATCCGCGAGTTGACGACCAATTTGCACCCTTTTGAGGTGGGATTTTTCCGCAACTTGTTCGGTGTACCGGTCGCGGTCATATTGATCATGCGATACGGCTGGGGCCTGTTCAGGACCGAACGGGTGCGCACCCATGTCATTCGCTCCGTGGGGCATGTCTGCGCCATGATGATGTTCTTTACCGGCATCGTCACGACGCCGCTGGCAACCGCCAATGCGCTGACCTTTGCCGCGCCGCTGTTCGCCGCCGTGTTGGCGGTGCTGGTCCTCGGCGAGGTATTCCACTGGCGGCGATGGGGCGCCCTGCTTTTCGGGTTCGCGGGCACCCTGGTGATCTTGCGGCCGGGCTTCGTCGCGTTGGAGACCGGTCCGCTTTTGATCCTGGGATCGGCATTCATCTGGGGTGTCGTCCTCGTCGTTATCAAGTCACTCGGTCGAAAAGACACCACACCCACGATCATCATCTACATGGTCGTTTTCATGACGCCGCTATCCTTCATTCCAGCTTTGTTCGTGTGGAGCTGGCCGACATGGGGTGAGCTCGGTTTGATGTTCATCATGGGGATGATCGGGACGGCCGGACATCTCACGCTGACCCAAGCGTTGCGGTTGGCCGACACGGCTGTTGTCATGCCGATCGATTTTTTCAAATTGATTTGGGCGGCGGTGCTCGGTTTTGCGCTATTCGGCGAGGTGCCAAATCAATTCACCTGGATCGGTGGCATCATGATATTTGCCGGCGCCACTTATCTGGCGGTCCGCGAACGCAGCGACGCACGGGCCGCGCGTATCCCGGTATCGCTGACCCCCGACCCCTGATGGGTGGCCCAGCGCAGACAGCGCCGGCACATCTTTCGGCAGTTGCGACGGCGGTGCCCGAATATGCGCTGCACCAGTCCGATGTGGTGGCCCGGGCCACCGAGATATTCGCGCCCGACGTCGCCGACTTCGATCGGTATACGCCGGTCTACGCCAATGCCGGGGTGGCGACCCGCTATTCCTGCGTGCCGCTGGAATGGTACGGCCAACCGCACAGTTTCACCGAGCGTAACGATCTCTACATCGAAAATTCGGTCACTTTGCTTGAACGTGTGGCTGGCGACCTGCTGGGTCAAGCTGGGCTAATGGCGAACGACATCGATGCGTTGGTGGTGGTATCGACCACCGGCATGGCGACCCCCAGTCTTGATGCATTGTTGATCGAGCGCATGGCGTTGCGCCGCGATGTGGAGCGTCTGCCGGTGTTCGGACTGGGTTGCGCCGGAGGTGTGACCGGCCTGGCCCGGGCAGGACAATTGGCGAAAAGCAAACCCGGCGCGCGGGTCATGTTGTTGGTGGTCGAACTCTGCGGTCTGACCTTTCAAGCCAACGACACGGCAAAGAGCAATATCATTTCCACCGCCCTGTTCGGCGATGGCGCCGCTGGTGCAATCCTGCAGTGCGCGGGCGAGGGGCTGGCGATTATCGATTGGGCCGAGCACACCTGGCCGGACTCGCTCGACGTCATGGGTTGGTCGTTCGGTGAAGACGGTTTGGGCATCCAGCTATCGCGCGACGTTCCCGGCTTTGTCCGCAATAACTTATCGGGCCCGGCTGGCGCGTTTCTCGAGCGTAATGGACTGACCCTGGCGAACATCGACCGCCACATCTGCCATCCCGGCGGCGGCAAGGTGCTCGATGCGTTGGAAGAGGTGCTCGGTCTGGAGCAGGGCGAACTGGTCGCGTCGCGTGCGGTGATGCGTGACTATGGAAATATGTCGGCCGCGACGGCGCTATTTGTCCTCAAAGAGACCATGGCGCAGTCGCCCACTGGCCGCTATCTGATGTCGGCCCTGGGGCCGGGCTTTACCGCCTCGTTCGCGCTGCTGGAGGCCGGATGATTCTTACGGTCTGGCATATACTGCTGGCGCTGATCGTGCTGCAGCGGCTGATCGAATTGATGGTGGCGCGGATTAATACCCGCAAGCTGCTGGCCGCCGGCGGCATTGAACACGGCGCGCGCCACTACCCGGTCATGGTGGCCCTGCACACAGCCTGGCTGGTCAGTCTGGCAGTGTTTATCTCCGCCGACGCCGCACTCAATCCGCTATGGTTTATCGTATTTCTATTCCTGCAAGGCGGGCGGGTATGGATAATCACCTCGCTCGGCCGCTATTGGACCACGCGCGTCATCACCGTGCCGGGCGCGCCACTGGTCAAGCGCGGCCCCTATCGCTGGCTGCGCCACCCCAACTATGTGGTGGTCGTGGCCGAGATCGCCGTGGTGCCGCTCATCGCTGGCGCCTGGGAAATCGCCCTGGTCTTCAGCATCGCCAACGCCGCATTGCTGTGGCACCGCGTTCGCATTGAAAATGCGGCGCTGGCTGGCCGGTAAACGGCCGAGATTTACTCGGCCGCTTTCGGCATTTCCAGGGCTTCCAGCACCTTCGGCGGCGACATGGGCAGGCTGTTGAAGCGAATGCCGATGGCGTTGTAGACCGCGTTGCGGATCGCCGCCAGCGGCGGCACCAGCGGCACTTCGCCGACACCGCGCACGCCTTGCGGATGCTTGGGATTGGGCACTTCGATCATGACCGCGTCGAGCATCGGCAGGTCCGAACAGACCGGCATGCGGTAATCGAGGAAGCCCGGATTATCCACTTGGCCGTCCTTGTTATAGATATATTCCTCGTTGAGCGCCCAGCCGATGCCTTGTGCGACGCCGCCCTGCATCTGGCCTTCCACATAGGCCGGATGGACGGCGCGGCCGACATCCTGGAACGAGGTGTAGCGCAGCACCTTAACGATACCGAGATCCATATCCACCTCGACGTCGCACATATGAGTGGCGAAACCGCCCTCGGCGCCCGAGGTGTTGAGCTGCACGCCAGCGCCAATCGGGTCGCCGCCCTTGCCGGCAATCTCCGCCAGCGTTAGCGGGTCGAACTTACCGGCATTGTCGCCGGCCGGGCGTGCCTCGCCATTTTCCCAGGTGACGGCGTCCGGATCGATATCCCAGATCTTCGCCGCGCGCTCGCGCAGGGTCGTGATGATCTTCTCCGTCGATTCGGTAACCACCATGGCCGAAGCAAATAGCACGCGGCTGCCGCCGGTGAGGTTGCTATAGCCGATGGTGGCGGTATCGCCGATCAGCACAGAGACCCGCTTATAGTCGATGCCCAGCAACTCGGCCGTGATGTTGGCGATCGAGGCGCGTGAACCACCGATATCCGGATGGCCGGTGGTGACCACCACATTGCCGTCTTCGGTGATGTTGACCTGGGCGCTGGATTCGCCGCCGGCGTTGAACCAGAAGCCGCTGGCAACGCCACGGCCCTGATGCTTGCCGAGTGGCGCCGAGTTATGCGGATGGGCAATCGCCGCCTCGATGGTCTCGACGAAGCCGATGCGCGGATAGGTCGGGCCATGGGGCGCCTTGGTGCCTTCCCGCGCGGCGTTCTTCAACCGTAATTCCAGCGGATCCATTTCGAGCGCCTCGGCGACCTCGTCGAGCACGCTTTCCACGGCAAAGGCGCCAATCGGTGCGCCCGGTGCGCGATAGGCGGCGACCTTGGAGCGGTTGGAGACCACATCGATGCCACGCGAATGGACGTTGGGGATGTTGTAGGGGGCGAAGCTGCAACCGGCGGCGCCGCGGATCGGCGAGCCGGGTAGGGCGCCGGCCTGCAGATAGAAGGTGCCGTCGGCAGCGACGATCTGGCCGTCTTTGGTGGCGCCGATCTTCACGGTGCTCATGGAGCCCGAGGTGGGGCCGGAGGCCCGCATGACTTCTTCGCGGGTCATCACCATCTTTACCGGCCGGCCGGATTTCTTGGCCAGCATGGTGGCGACAGGTTCGAGGTAAACGATGGTCTTGCCGCCGAAGCCGCCGCCGATTTCGGCTGGAATGGCGCGAATGTCGCTCTGGCTCAAGCCCGTCAACATCGCCGTCATGGCGCGGACCATGAATTGGCCTTGGCTGGAGCTCCAGATGGTCGTCTTGCCGTCGGGCGCGACGCTGACCAGACAGGCATGGGGCTCGATATAGCCCTGATGGACCGGGCGGGTGGTGAAGCTGCGCTCGATGACCACATCGGCTTGGGCGAAGCCGTCCTCGATGTCGCCCAGATTATGTTCGAGCGTGCCGGTAATGTTGGACGGCTTGCCATCATGCTCGTTGAATTCGTGCAGGATCGGCGCGTCATCCTTGATGGCGTCTTCGATCTCGATGACCCAGGGCAGAACCTCATAGTCCACTTCGATCAGCTTGCAGGCTTCCGCCGCGATCGCTTCCGACGTGGCCGCGACGGCGGCGATGGGGTGACCGTGGAACAGGGCCTTTTCGCGGGCCATGATATTGCGGCACATCCAGCGCATATCCTGAATACCCAGCGCCACCGGCGTGTCGAGCGGGAATTCCACAATGTCGCTGGCGGTCACCACCGCCTTCACGCCCGGATAGGCTTCGGCCTTCGAGGTGTCAATCGAGCGGATGCGGGCATGGGCGTGCGGGCTGCGCAGCACCTTACCCCAGATCATGCCGGGCATATTGGTGTCGGCGGCGAAGGCGGCACGGCCGGTGACTTTCTCGGCACCGTCGGGACGGATTGTGCTTTGGCCGATCCATTTATTGGTCGTTTCACTCATTGTGCTGCCTCCCGCATATCGGCGGCGGTATCCAATAC
>JABDJY010000369.1 GCA_013003285.1 Alphaproteobacteria bacterium
GTTCAGCGCGTCGCGCTTGCTGACATGCTGGGCCTTGCGGCCCATGACCAGACACAGTTCGACTTCCCAGTCGGTCTTCTTCGACCCCTTCGGCAGCACGATGTTATCGCGGGGACCGGTCAGCTCGCAGGTCTTGGTGAAGACGAAGGGTTCGCTCGGCACCTTGGCGTTCGCCTCGGCGGCGTGCTTGGCATAGTTGAGGGCGATGGCGAATGTGCGGCGCGGCACAACCGGCGGTCCCAGCCGCGGACGGCCTTTGACCAAGGGCAGGCGCTTTTCGTTGAGCTTGGCGATCTTGCGCAGACTGGCCGGCGACAGGGTGGCACCATTAAAATCGTCTATCACTTTTGACAGATCGCGAATCTTGCCGTCGCTGTCGAGTAGGCCGGGCTTTTCTTTACCGGCGGGTCCATAACGTAACAGTTTCATTATCTCGTCCCCTAGATGCTGGTGTGATGGAAACACCGGTCGCGACCGCGCCGGTCAAATTGAGCAGCGAGTTGTAGCGTGCCGGGGGGTCTAAGGAAACTGCTGTCGTCAGCTTCGTTGGCGAAACCGGTCGAGGCGTAACTTGATGCTGTCGCCCAGCCACATGGCGAAATCGGAATGGTCGATGAGGTCGTCGCCGGTTTCCGGATGCACCAGGATCGACAGGTCTTCGCGGTTGAGGGCCAGCCAGGGAACGATCTCGGCGAACACTTCGGTGTCGAACGCGACCTGATACATGCTGACCGGATGCGGCCCGACGGCCTCGTCGTGCCAGCGGCCGAGTACCGTATCGAAGCGCGCGCCGATGCGCCGGCGCAATCGCGCGGCGGTTTCCTTGCTGTCGGCGTCGTAATAAACGTGGGCGTGATAGCCGCTAATCTTGGGAGTTTTCTTTGCCATGGCGATGAAAATAGATCGCGTGGCGCTGGCGTCAACTGGGCATGAATTAAAGAAATAAACACGACTGACTGTTGACGTGACGCGGGTCGCATTGTTTTACTTCGACCAGCCGTCGATTCTGGCCCACCTGGTGCGGAATTGAATCACGAGCTTGTTGCCTGATTAAGGGGAGTTAGCGTGTTGTCGAACGCAACACTCCACCCAGGTATCCGGGGCGATCCCGCAGGACGGCATATGCGGACATCGACGCCAGCGGGGGTAGAAATCTTGGCTTCGACCGTGCCCGCGCCTAGCGTTCTCGCGGCTCACCCAGAAGACCGCGACGAATTGCTGTCCCATTTTCTGTGGGTGCGCAGCGAGACCGAGCGGCTGGCCGCGCCGTTGTCGGAAGAAGATCAGGTCGTCCAGTCGATGCCGGACGCCAGCCCGACCAAATGGCACCGCGCCCATGTCACCTGGTTTTTCGAAACCCTGATCCTGATTCCCCACACCAGCGGCTACCAGCCATTCCGCGATCAGTTCATTTATCTGTTCAATTCCTATTACGAGACCGTCGGCGAACGCCATCCGCGTCCCGAGCGCGGTCTGCTGACGCGTCCCACAGCAGCCGAGATCGCCGATTACCGGCGTCATGTGGATGCGGCCATGGCCGCCTTTATCGCCGACGCGGATAGCGAGACTTGGGATATTGCCGGACCGCTGGTGGTGTTGGGACTACACCATGAGCAGCAGCATCAGGAGTTGATCCTGATGGATATCCTGCACGCATTTTCGCGCAACGCGACTCACCCGGCTTACCAGGCTTACCGCGCCGCCCCGGC
The DNA here is from genome assembly GCA_013003285.1 of Alphaproteobacteria bacterium. Classification (GTDB taxonomy): domain Bacteria; phylum Pseudomonadota; class Alphaproteobacteria; order UBA6615; family UBA6615; genus JABDJY01. The sequence goes on from JABDJY010000369.1 coordinate 1,710, forward strand.
CCGCGAAGCGCCGGCTTTGTCCTGGTTCGGTTATACCGGTGGGGTCGGCGAGATCGGCCATGCTGGAACGGAATTCGCATTCGACAATGAGGGGCCCCGGCACAAGGTCTACACAGCACCGTTTAAGTTGGCTTCCCGGTCGGTGACCAATAGCGAATGGAAGGCCTTCATGGCCGACGACGGCTATCGGCGGCCCGAACTGTGGTTGTCGGACGGCTGGGCGACCGTGCAACAGACGGGCTGGGACGCGCCGCTATATTGGCAGCAGGTCGACGGCATTTGGTGCGCCATGTCTTTGTCGGGATTGCAACAGTTCAACGATCAAGCGCCGGTCTGCCATGTCAGCCTCTATGAGGCCGACGCCTATGCGCGCTGGGCGGGGAAACGCCTGCCGAGCGAGGCTGAATGGGAAATCGCCGCGCAGCCGCTGGCGATCGAGGGTAATTTCCAAGGCGACGGGTTGCTGCGCACGGCGCCGGCGATGGGCGCGGCTACGGACGCGCCGGAACAAATGTTTGGCGACGTTTGGGAGTGGACCCAAAGCTCTTATGGCCCATATCCCGGATTCAAACCTGTCGCCGGCGCAGTTGGCGAATACAATGGAAAGTTTATGTCGAGCCAAATGGTATTACGCGGCGGCGCTTGTGTTACCCCTCAGGGACATACGCGCGCGACCTATCGCAATTTTTTCTATCCCCATATGCGATGGCAGTTTTCTGGCGTGCGCTTGGCGGATGACGCATGAGCAGCACCGTTGAATTAGACCTGGGACCACTGCACGATTATTTCGAATTCGAGCACGCCGATGAGGATTTTCGCGCGGCCGTGGTCGCGGGGTTGTCACAGCCGCAGAAGCGACTGTCGAGCAAGTATTTCTATGACGAACGCGGCTCGAAGCTCTTCGATCAGATTACCGAATTGCCGGAATATTATCCGACGCGCACCGAAACGGCGCTGCTGCGCGCCCATGCTGCAGAATTCGCCGAGCTTATTGGACCCCATGCCAGTCTGGTCGAGTTCGGCAGCGGATCGAGTACCAAGGTGCGTATACTACTCGACGCGCTGGACGCACCGTCGGCCTATGTACCCATCGATATATCGCGCGAGCATTTGATCGAGTCGGCGAAAGGCCTTGCCGATGCCTATCCCGACCTGATGGTGGTGCCGGTTGCGGCCGACTACACCCAACCGCTTGAGTTGCCCGATATCCCCAACGAAGTGGTGCGGATCGGGTTCTTTCCCGGTTCGACGATCGGCAACTTTACATATTCCGAGGCGGTTGATTTTCTCCGCACGGCCGCGACCGAGTTAGGCGCGGATAACGGTCTTTTGATCGGCGTCGATCTGAAGAAAGACACCGATATCTTGCGCGCCGCCTATAACGACGCGGCCGGGGTCACCGCGGCATTCAATCTGAATATCCTGCGCCATATAAATCGTGAACTCGGCGCCGATTTCGACCTTGATGGATTTACCCACGATGCACGGTGGCAGGACGATAAGGGCCGCATCGAAATGCACCTGGTCAGTGAGGGGAAACAGACCGTCACTATTGATGGGCAAGCGTTTGAATTTGCCGATGGGGAATCGATCCACACGGAAGATTCCCACAAATATACGGTCGAAGGTTTTCACGCGCTCGCAGCGGAGGCGGGATGGCGCGCTTTTCGCCACTGGACCGACCCTGATGAATTGTTCTCGATCCACTATCTACGGGTTGCCTAATCACCGGCATATTTCCGACGTATCAGCGTTGGAATGCCGTTGATCGATGTGTGACAATTGGGTCGAAATTCCCCGCGCACCGGTGAAAAATATCGACTCCAATCACATTCGCAAAAATATCGATATTTTGATTGCTGGGCCGGGCATAGGAGTGTTAGCGTACAAAAAAATACAGGGAGGAAGACTTGCATCAGGGCTTTATAATTTAGGTGTGTACGTGGGGGTTCCACGGACCATCCGCGAGCTGATGCAATATAGTCTTAAAAGTATAATTCATGTCCGATGGTGCATTGCAATCTGTCGCTGAGACTAGTCAATCGAGCGTGGGCGATATTGTTATCGAAGCCAACGCCTTGACAAAGGCGTTCAGCGAGGAAGTTATCGCCCTGCAGGGTGCTTCGTTTCAGATTAAAAAGGGATCGTTCATCTCTTTGGTTGGCCCCAGTGGCTGTGGCAAGTCGACGCTTCTGCGATTGGCGGCCGGACTGATCGACCGTACGTCGGGCAGCATTCAAGTGCATGGAGCAGAGGTTGATGAGCCGCGTACCGATGTCGGTATGATGTTTCAGAAGCCGACCCTTTTGGAATGGCGCACGGCGGTTGAGAATGTTCTCCTGCCAACCGAGATCAAGGGATCAGTGGGTGAAGATGATCGCCGTCGGGCAATCGAGGCGCTTCATCTTGTCGGCCTGAAAGAGTTTGAATTTCATTTTCCGCGCCAGCTATCGGGCGGCATGCAACAACGCGTGGCGTTGGCCCGGCTGCTGCAAACCGGTGCCGATATTCTGCTGCTTGACGAGCCGTTCGGCGCGCTCGATGAATTTACCCGCGAGCGGCTCAACATCGAACTTTGTCGGATTGTCGATAACACGCCGACAACAACTTTGTTTGTGACCCACAATATTGCCGAGGCAATTTTCCTCGCCGACGAAGTCATGGTGATGACCCCGCGGCCGGGCCGTCTTGCAAAAGTTGTCGAAGTACCGTTCGAACGGCCACGGTCGTTGGATTTGCAACTGACCCCGGAATTCAACGCCATTGAATCCGAGGTGCGCGACATTCTTGGAAGTTACGTATGAGTACCGATTCTGACGTCGTCGAAGTCGAATATGTGCCGGAAAGAACCGGAACGCTCCGCTATATTCCGGTGCATCTGGGTATCTTCCTTGTTTTAGTCGTCGTTTGGGAGGTCGCGAACCGGGCCAATCTGCTCGATCCCCTGTTGTTTCCGCGGCCGACCGGGATCGTCGCTGGAATGTGGTCGATTTTCGTCGCAAAAGCGGGGATATGGCCGCATTTGGGCTCGACCTTTGGTAAAGCCATGGGCGGGTTTGCCATCGGCACACTGATCGGCATGGGGCTAGCGACTGGCGCCGCGTTAAGCGCAGGTTTCCGCGACTATCTCAAGCCCTATATTATTCTCGTCGAGGCCATGCCGCGCATAGCCGTCGGGCCAATTTTCATCGCAGCGCTTGGGTTTGGCTGGTCGTCAGCGGTTGCATTGGCGGCATTGGTTTGTTTCTTCGCCCCCTTCGTTAATACAATGACCGGGCTCTTGCAGGTCGACGAGGAGACCGAGGAACTATTCCGCTCGCTGGGCGCATCCAAGAAAAAGATATTCTTTGGGTTACGGGTGCCCAACGCCATGCCGTTGATCGCAGCGGGAGTTAAACTGGCGGTAGCCGGCGCCTTCGCCGGCGCATTGGTGGCGGAATTCATTTCGGCCACCAATGGACTTGGCGTGATGATGCGGCGATATGTGATGACGTTGAATATGGAATTCGCGTTTGCCACCTTGTTGTCGATTACCTTCTTTGGCTTTTTGCTGTTCCGCACCATGGAACACATCAACTATCACGTAATTTTCTGGCACAGCGAGTCGTTGATGCAAAAGCGCAGCCGTAGAATGGCCCGTCAGTGGGGCTCGACGATGAGCGCGGCGACGGCAAATCAACCGGTCGCCAGTGCTGCGGGAGGCGCCGAATGACTACCGTTGCCAGCGCCGAGCACGTTGCACCTTCCCTAG
>JABDJY010000505.1 GCA_013003285.1 Alphaproteobacteria bacterium
CCGCGCTGTTCGGCGCCGCCTTCGCCTATGCGGTTTTGGCCGTCGTCATGAGCGTACGCAATTTCTGGCGCGATATCGAAACCCCGACCGCGGCTTATACACGCAGCGTTTGGCAGGCGATCAAAGACGCCGCAAGCCTGCGCTATCTCGATGGTGGCGGCGATGGCTGTTACGCTGGCGATGATAAGCCGGAGGATAATCGCCGGCTCTATCACCATCTCACCTTCTATGGATTTCTGCTGTGCTTTGCCGCCACGTCGGTGGCGACTTTCTACCATTATCTGCTGGGCCTCGAGGCGCCATACGCCTGGTACGATCTGCCGGTGGTGCTGGGCACGATCGGCGGCATCGGCCTGCTGGTGGGGCCGGCCGGGCTGTTAAGGGCCAAGCTGGCCCGCGACCCGGCGCTGGAAGACAAGGCGCGCTTCGGTATGGACGCCGCCTTCCTGGCCATGCTGTTCCTGACCAGCCTGACCGGCCTGTTACTTTTATTCTTCCGCGCGTCCCCGGCCATGGGGCTATTGCTGGCGATCCATCTGGGGGTGGTGTTCGCCCTATTTATTACCATGCCATATGGCAAGTTTATGCACGGGCTCTACCGGTTCGCGGCGCTGCTGCGCTATGCCAAGGAACGGCAGTCCCATTAGTTCGCGCCGCGGGCAAATCGATCAGCCTTACCGGTGTTTCACCTGCCACTCGCGGACCAGCTTTTTCGCTGCGGATAGATCGCCGGGCGACATTTTTGCGGCGACCTTGTCGCGGTCCCGCGCACCGACCTGCATGCCTTGTTCTGTCGCCAGTGCGAGCCACAAATAGGCGTTCACATTGTTTGTGGGGACGCCCTGGCCGTTGGCATACATGAGACCGAGGAGATATTGCGCGCTGACTTCGCCCTGTTCCGCGGCCCGGCTGTACCATGTCGCCGCTGCGACAAGGTCCTTCGGAACGCCCCGTCCACTGCCGTACAGGGCGCCGAGTTTGAACTGGGCCGTCGCGTCCCCTTGCTCCGCAGCCCGGCTGTACCACTTGGCTGCCTCGTTGAGTTCCTGCGGAACGCCACGGCCTGATTCATACAAGGCGGCGAGACGGAACTGGGAGTGCACAAAGTTTTGTGCTGCCGCCCTGTGATACCATATAACGGCTTCCCTGTAGCTCTGTGGGACGCCCTCGCCCCGTTCATGAAGGACCGCGAGATTGTGCTGGGCGTTGGCAAGCCGTTGCTCAGCGGCACGGCGATACCATCTCGCCGCAGCTGTAAAATCTTGGGTGGTTCCCTTGCCAGTCGCGTTTAAGACGCCGAGATTGAACTGAGCGACGGCGTATCCTTTCGTGGCAGCCTGGCTGTATAAAGCTTTCGCCTCGGCATAGTCCTGAGCGACGCCCCACCCTTTTTCGTATAATGCACCGAGGTCGTTCTGCGCGATCGGGTCGCCCTGCGCGGCGGCTCTCCGATACCATTTCGCCGCCTCGCCATAGTCTCGCGTTACGCCGAGGCCTTTTTCGTACATCACGCCAAGGTTGGTTTGGGCGGCGAATTGACCTTGTGAGGCGGCAAGGAGGTACCATTCGGCGGCGATCGCATAGTCTTGCGGAATGCCGCGGCCATTTTCGTACAAGACGGCGAGTAGCAGCTGGGCATTGGCGTTGCCGTTCCTTGCCGCTTGGTTATAAAATTTCGCCGCCTCACCATAATCCAGCGGTACGCCCCGACCGGACTCATATAAGAGGCCTAAATTTGTCTGTGCTTTCGCATTGCCCTGCCGAGCGGCCTCCTTGTACCACCGCGCGGCTTCGGCGGAATTTTGTGTGACGCCGCGCCCCTTGTCGTACAAGACGCCAAGATTAGTTTGTGCGAAATGCTCCCCCTGTTCGGCGGCCAGACGGTACCATTTCGCGGCTTCGGCATGGTCTTGTGGAACGCCGCGGCCCGTGTCGTACAACACCCCGAGATTGGCCTGGGCATAGGCGTTTCCTTGCAATGCCCCCCGGCGGTACCACTTGGCGGCTTTTTCCAAACTCTTTTCGACACCGCGGCCGATCTCGTACATGAAACCAAGGTCGTTCTGCCCCGCGGGAGAGCCCCGTTCGGCAGACCGGCGGAACCACTTCTCGGCCTCGGTACGGTTTAGCGGTACGCCAAAGCCGCTATTGTAGAAGGCCCCCAGCGCGTATTGCGCCTCGGCGAGGCCCTGCGCAGCTGCGCTTTGAAGCCATTTCGCGGCCTCGGAATCGTTCCCGGCCGTGCCAAGGCCGAGTGAATACATCCGGGCGAGGGCGAATTGCGCGGGGCCAAAACCGTTCTCGGCCGCCTTGCGGTACCAGCTGAAAGCCTCGGCGAGGTTTTGCGGTCCCCCCAGGCCTTGTTCATGCAATTCACCAAGCAACGTCTGCGCGGCGGGGACAGCCTGCGCGGCAGCTTTGCCGTACTATTTCCGCGCCGCGGTAAATTCCTGCGGCACGCCCTTACCTGTGTCGTACAAGAACCCCAGTTGCAACTGGGCGAAGAAATCGCCCTGGTCGGCGGCCCGGCGATACCATTTAGCCGCCTCGGCAAAATCTTGCGGCACACCTTCGCCTAACGCGTATAACGCGCCGAGCTCTGCCTCCGCCACTGCATGGCCCTGTTCGGCGGCCTGTTGGTACCAGGCGATGGCTTCGGCCGAATCCTGGGGCACGCCGTCGCCATCGAGATACATTACCGCAAGCCCAAACTGTGCGTCGGCGTTACCCTGTCTGGCCAACGGCACCCATTCATTCAGTGCGGTATCGTAATCGCCGACGCTGTATGCTTCCAAACCTCGGTTGTAGTCGCGCGCCGCCTGGTTGCCGCTCACAATCGGGATCTCAGGACTGCGCGTTTCGCTACGTGTTTCGGAATTCCGACTGCTGTCCTGGGGGTCAGAACCCCGGCTGTTTTCCTGGGCACAGGCTGTGAGGGCTGTGACGGCGATTATTGATGCGTATAGAATCGGTTTCATGCTGGCGAGCTTATCACTAACTATTCCCGCCATAGAAGTGGGATTAGCGTCGTTGGTTAACAGCTTGGCTTTTGGCTGACGGCCGTCGCCCCTATACTTCCCGCCAAAGGGGGAACATAGGTATGGCAGATGACGTCGTAACGGTTCGCGAGCCGACGCCGGGAGTGGCGCTGGTGACGCTGAACCGGCCCGAAAAGCGCAATGCGCTGTCGGCCGAGCTCAAGCGGGCGCTGACCGAGACGGCGCGTGATCTGGCCGAGCGCACCGATATCGGCGCGGTGATCCTCACCGGCGCCGGTGGCGCGTTTACCGCCGGCAACGATATTTCCGAGAGCAATTCGTTCGCCCAGGAACTCCCCTTGGTGGAGGCGCGCCGGCATATCCGGTTGGGCTTGGAATTATGCAAGGCCTGGGAGACCATGCCGCAACTCACCATCGCCGCCATCGACGGGTTTTGTATCGGCGGTGGCATATCCATCGCCGTCGCCTGCGACTTTCGAATCCTCCAGCGTGAGGCCTGGATCCGCGCGCCCGAGGTCGAGCTCGGCATCACCTATTCCTGGGGCACCCTGCCGCGGTTGGTGCGCCTGGTCGGGCCGCAGCGGGCCAAGCTGATCGCCGCGGTGGCCCGCAAGGTCGATGCCGAAACGGCGCTGGCCTGGGGGCTTTGCGACGAAGTCGCCGATGACGCGCAGGCGGCGGCGCTGGAGATGGCGGACGAGATCGTCAGCAAGCCGCGGGTCGCCCAGCAGATGATCAAGGAATCGATCAACCGCCAGACCGCCGGCCTCGATCTCGGCACGCTGGAGCAGGATCAGGTGCTGCTCAACATCAGCGATCCCGAGACGCGGGCGCTGCAAGCCGCCGTCCTCGATAGGATATCCGAGAAATAGCACCGGTGTGCGCTGATCTATCCCAACTCGAACGTGGTGATGCCGAAGATGCGCGCCAACGGCAGTTCGGGCGCCGCGCCTTTGTACATGCGCGCGGTCTCGAACACCGGCGTCATGGCGTAACGTTCGGCCGGGGCGGTGGCGGCCCCATTGGGTTCGGGCGGATCGAGATAGACCGGACCGTCGTTGGCCTGGCTGGCCAGCGCGCGAAAGAGGAGATCGGCATCGGCCGGGGTCTCGGCGAAGAGCGGGCCGATCTGGTAGCCCTCGCGGCACTGGCGGATGATCCCGTAGCCGGCGAGATCGCCACCATCAATCAGGGCAAAGCCTGAGCGGGTTGCCGTCGGCGTCAGCCAGGGACGCAGAAATGCTTGCCGGGATGCCGGAAAGAACGGCGCGTCATAGCCCGACACGGCGTCGATCACGCTAGCGTCGATCCGGCGCAATCTCGCGTCGGTGGGCGGTGCGCAATCGACCGATCCGCCGTAACGCACATTGCGGTGGGCGAGCTCGAAACCAGACTTCCGGTAATTTTCCTGCTGGTCGATGACCCCGTCGAGACCGATGGTGCGCCCGCTAAGATGGGCCATGCCGGCCTGCCAGACCCGCAGCCCATACCCTTGCCCGCGAAATTCGGGCCTGCACATATAGAACCCAATGAAGCCGAAATCGGCGCCATAGCGGATGGCGGAGATGCAGGCGATCAGGCGCTCGTCCCGCCACCCGCCGATGAAACCGCCCGGGTCGGCGCCGTGGAACGGGTCGCCATCGTCCAGGCCGGGGTTCCAGCCCTCGTTGGCCGCCCATTCGATGGCGGTGTCGAGCTCGACCTTTTCAGGGCGCGAATGTCGAGATTCCCGGCCATCGCGTTAGGCGCCCGGCATTGGCAGGCGATGGGTGGTCCGGGTTTCGGTCTGCGCCACCACGCGGCCGCGTTTGATGACATAGTTGCGGTCGACCGTACCGGTAATCGCCTCGGCGGCGGTTCGCGCGTCGAGAATAACCAAATCGCCGGCGCTACCGGGCGCGGTGCCATAATCGGACAGGCCCAACACGCGCGCGCCGTTGACCGTCGGCATGGCGAATACCGCCTCGATCTCATCCGGCTGGCTCATATGGGCCGCATGGGCAATGAGCAGCGCTAGCTCCAGCGGATCGTCGCGGCCGAACGGATAGAACATGTCGCGCAGATTATCCTGCCCGAACGACACGTTGACGCCGCGGGCCAGCAACTCCTTGACCCGGGTCAGGCCGCGGCGCTTGGGATGATCGTCGTCGCGGCCTTGCAGCATCAAATTCGTCGCCGGGTTGGCGATCATGTGGATACCGGCCTCGGCGACCATGTCGAGAACGCGGTCGGCATAATCCTGGTCGTAGGCCGCGAGCGCGCAAGTGTGACCGGCGGTGACCCGGCCCTGGAGGCCGTTCGCGATCGTCGCCGCGCACAAGATTTCCAGGGTGCGGGCGTTGGGATCGTCGCTCTCGTCGATATGCATATCCACATCGGCGTCGTGGGCCGCGGCGATTTCGAAGGCGATGCGAATATGTTCGGCGCTTTCCGCCGGACCCGCCTCGTTGAACGGCATGCCGCCCACCACGTCGGCGCCGCGCGCCATGGCCTGCTCCAATAGCGCCGCGGTGCCGGGATCACCGACGATGCCAAGTTGGGGAAAGGCGACGATCTGGAGGTCGATCACCTCGGCGTAGCGGGCGCGCACGTCGAGCAGCGCGTCCAGGGGAATCAGTCCACAGGCGCTATCGACATCGATATGGGTGCGCATATGTGTGACGCCGTTGGTGATCGCGGAGGTGATGATGCGACCGGCGCGCTCGGCAATATCTTCGACCATATAGGCCGCCTTGCGCGCACCGAGAATATCGATGGCTTCGCCGAGCGATCCGCTGCGGTTTACCGGCACGCTGTCGGCGAGCAGCACCTTGTCGAGATGGATATGGGGTTCGATGAAGCCGGGAATACAGAGCCGGCCGGCAGCATCGATAATTTCCGCACCCGCGCTATTGGCCTCACCGGCCCCGACATAGCGGCCGTCTGAAATCGCCAGATCCTTTGGCCCATCGGTGCCCCAAATCAGGGCATCGCGGATGATCAGGTCCGCGGCGGGTGCCGTCGCGACATTCACCTCTATACGGCCGCGCTTGGCCGCTCACTAATAGCGGCGAACCAGCGCCGCGCATTGTCGGCGGTATCGGGCAGTTCGAATTTTACCCGGTTGGCGAAGCTGACGGCACAAAAGGCGGTGATATCGGCGATGGAGAAATTCTCGCCGGCAACATAGTCGCGGCCCTCGAGGATAGTGTCGAGGGTCGTGAAAAAATGCTCTACCCGTTGCCGGCCGCGCTCGGCCAGTTCGGGAATTTGCGCGTAATTGACCGGGCCGGTCAGGGCGCGATCTTTCAGGCCGGGCGCCGAATTACGCAAGGCCTCGCCGACGGCCAAAAAGCCATCGAGTTCCATGCGCCATTCCATATCGGCCACCACCGCGCGTTCCGAAGGCGTGCGGCCCATGAGCGGTGGTTCGGGATAGGCCTCTTCCAGATAGCGGCAGCATCCCGCCGTCGAGGTCAGGCGCGTGCCGTCATCGGTCTCGAGCACCGGCACCGTGCAGTAGGGATTGATTTCGCGGAAGGCATCGCCCAATTGCTCGGCCTCGCGCAGATTGACTTCGATGGTCTCGATCTGGTCGGTCAGCCCCTTCTCGGCGATGAACATCCGCACCTGTCGCGGGCTTGGTGCGGTACTGCAATCGTAGAATTTCATGGCGCGGTCTCCCCCTTTTTGCGTGCGCATCGACGTTGGCGCATTTGTGCCGTTAAACTATCGGACCGGCAAGGAGCAGGATATAGGCGAAATATGACCGACAAACCTGAGGTGACCGGGGCCAGCAGACCGGGCGTTGAAAACGAGGTGGTCGCGCAATCGCCCGACATGCGGTTCACGCTCTACTCGATTGAGCCCGGGGCGCAGATTCCCTGGCATTTTCACAGCGAAGTATCCGACTGGTATATCTGCCGCGAAGGCATCTTTTCTGTGGAGACCCAGTCGCCCGACCATGTGGCGACACTGGGCGTCGGCGACATGTTTCAGGTGCCGGTACGTCAAGTGCACCGCGTGATCAATCGCGGCGATAGCCCCTGCCGTTTTGCCCTGATACAAGGTCTCGGCGCGTATGATTTTAATCCGGCGGAGGGCTAACATTCCGCCGGCGCGACAACAAAAGGGAGAGAGAACAATGTCCGATGCGGCAACGAAAACCGAAGGCGCCTATAAGGGCGGTGACGGCAATTACTATTTCGATGTGGCCAATCTAAAGGGCCTCGACGCCGGCCCCGGCTATGCACCGACCTTCGGCCCGGTGGTCGAAGGTGAGCTGACCCAGGTCGGTATCATGACGATCCCGGCGGGCCAGTCGTCGGATCCGCATACCCATCCCAACGAGCAGTGGATCTACCTGCTGAAAGGCCGCTTGCACGCGGTGGTCGATGGTCAGGAGCGCGAGGTTGTGCCCGGCGAGCTGATGTATATTCCGGCCAACGTGGTCCACAATGTGGAGGTGCTGCCGGGTGACGATGCGCATTTTTTCACCTGTAAGGATCTGCGCCACGGCATCGCCGGCAAGCCCGTCGGACCGGCGCGATAGTCGCGAAAAAAGGGGCCAGCAAGATGGCAGAAACGGTCGCCATAATCGGCGCCGGCACCATCGGCGCGTCCTGGACCAGCTATTTCCTGGCCCAGGGCTGCGACGTGCGTGTATGGGACCCGGCCGAGGGGTTCGCTGAGCGGACGCACGAGTTTGTCGCCCGGGTCTGGCCGATCCTCGAACAGCTCGGCTTTGCCGACGGCGCATCGCGCGACCGCGCGGTCTATTGCGATAACCTGTCAGACGCCCTTTCGGGGGTTACGTTTGTGCAGGAGAGCGGGCCGGAAGATGCCGCGGTGAAGACCGCGTTGATCGCCGAGATCGACGCGCATCTGCCGGCGGAAATCGTGATCTCGTCGAGTTCGACCGCGCTGCCGACCAGCGAATTCCAGGGCGGTGCCGCGCATCCGGAGCGCGTCGTTCTGGGCCATCCGTTCAATCCGCCCCATTTGATGCCCCTGGTCGAAGTGGGCGGCGGCAAGCAAACCGTCACTTGGGCGGTCGACCGGGCCATGGCGTTCTATGAGAGTGTCGGCAAATCGCCGGTGCGCCTGCGCGCCGAAATCCCCGGCCATCTGGCCAACCGGCTGCAGGCGGCGGTCTATCGCGAGGCGGTTCATCTGGTGGCCGAGGGCTACGCCACTGTCGCCGATATCGATAAGGCCATGTCCGGTGGGCCGGGCCTGCGTTGGGCCTTCATGGGGCCCCACATGACCTATCATCTGGGGGGCGGGGCCGGCGGCATTGCCAACTATTTCGAGATTCTGGGCGCCAGCCAGGAACGCCGCTGGGAGGCGCTGGGCGCGCCAGAGTTGACCGACGAGGTCAAACAGCAAATCATCGCCGGTGTGGTGGAAGAGGCGGCGGGCCGTTCCATCGACGAGTTGGCGGCCGCGCGCGACGAGACCTTGCTCAACTTGCTGAAGGCGCTCGGCAAAAGCGCTATCTAGGCGGATATAAAATCAAGAAGAAGGGGAACGCCCATGACCAAAGCTGGGACCGATACAGAAACCGAAACTCCGCTATTATTTTCGCCCCTGACCCTGGGCGGCGTGACCCTGAAAAACCGCGTGGTCATTTCGCCCATGTGCCAATATTCGGCCCAGGACGGGCTGGCCAACGACTGGCACAGCGTCCATCTCGGCCAATACGCTTTGGGCGGATCCGCCCTGGTGTTCTGCGAGGCCGCCGCCGTCGAAGCGCGCGGGCGCATCACCCATGGCGATCTGGGGATCTGGTCGGCGGAACACGCTGCGGCACTCAAACCCATCACCTCGTTTCTCCGCGCCCATGGCGCGGCCCCGGGCATGCAAATCGCCCATGCCGGCCGCAAGGCCAGCATGCAGCGCCCCTGGCAGGGCCACGGCCCGTTGGACGAAAGCGACAGTGCGCGCGGCGAAACCGCTTGGGACATCGTCGCCCCCAGCGCCGAGCCGGTCAGCGACGGGTCGCTGATGCCCCATGAGATGAGCCTGGAGGATATTGCAACCGTACAGCAGGCCTTCGCCGATGCGGCCGGCTACACCGATGATGCCGGGTTCGAGGTGCTGGAGCTTCACTCGGCCCATGGCTATCTGTCTCACACCTTCTTGTCGCCGACATCGAACCACCGTAACGACGCTTATGGCGGCGACCGTGCCGGACGCATGCGGTTTACGCTCGAGACGGTCGAGAAGGTGCGCGCCGTATGGCCCGCCCACAAGCCGTTCTTTGTGCGTATCTCGACGGTCGACGGCGTGGAGGGCGGTTGGGATGTCGAGGACTCGATCGCGCTGACCGCCGAGATGAAGCAGCGCGGCGTCGATGTGGTGGATTGTTCGTCGGGCGGTATCGCCGGCATGGCGACCACGACGCGCGATCCGTTGCCGCTGGGCTTCCGCCTGCCGTTCTCCGATCGAATCCGCCGTGACAACGATATCGCGACCATGACCCACGGGCTGATTCTGCACGCCGACCAGGCCGAGGAAATCCTGCAGGCCGGTCAGGCCGATCTGATCGGCATCGCGCGCGGAGCGCTCTACAACCCCTATTGGGCGCGCCATGCGGCGCATGAATTGGGCTTCGACCCGGGTTTCGACGATTGGCCCGATCAATATGGCTGGTGGCTGACCCGCCGCGAAGCCCATTTAAAAAGCATCGGCGCGCGCTGACCTAGCGGCCCGAGATTTAAGGTTTAACGTCCCGCAAACTTGAACAAGATGAGTTCCAACATGGCGTCGCCGATCCGTTTTCATTTCGATTTTGTTTCCGCCTATTCCTATGTCGCCATGAACCGGATCGACAAAGTGGCGGCCCGCTATGGCCGCGAGGTCGACTGGAATGTGGTGGTGTTGCCGCAAGTGCTGGCCCACCACAACGCCACGTCGCCGCGCGATCAGCCGGCGAAGTTCGCCCACAATCGAAAAGATTTCCCCCGGCTGTGCCGCATGAACGGCTTGCCGGTGAACTTCCCGCCCGAGGTGCCGCCCTATGGCGCCAGCCTGCATCGGCTGGTTTTTCTACGCCTCCAGCGCAAGGACGTGGCGTTGGCCAAGCGTTTCGCGCTGGCCGTCGATAACCGCTATTTTGGGCTCGGCAAGGAAGTTCGCACCGCCCGGCAATTGGCGAGCGCCTGCAAGGCGTATGGCGTCGATATCGACATCGATGAGATCAAGGCGGCGGAAGGCGACCGCCGCGCCAAGAAGGCGCTGGCCGAGGGATTTGATCTGGCCATCGCCGACGGCATGTTCGGCGCGCCGTTCATGGTTTGCGACGGCGAGACCTATTGGGGCGCCGACCGGCTCGATCATCTGGAATACGATCTCAAGCGGAAGATCAAGGTACCCAAGGGCTACGAGCCTTTTAACCTGCTGAGCAATTTTACCGAGCGCAACGGCCCGCTGTTCAAGCGCATCCGGGGTGGCAAGATTACCTTCGCTTTTCGCGCCGATGCCCGCCACCTCAACCCACGCGAGGTGGTCCATGGTGGTTGGCTGACCAGTTTCGTCGATGTGTCGATGGGGCAATCGGGCCGGTTTTATCTGGGCAAGCCGGGGCTGAATCCAACGATCCATCTGGAAACCGATTTCATTGCGCCGATCCGGCCCGGGCAGTGGGTCGAGTGCGAGGCCCGGCTGGTCAGCGCGACACGGTCCATGACCTTCATGGAGGGGGTTGTCACTGCCGATGGCGAGCCGGTGGCGCGTTGTTCGGGAATCTTCAAGATACTGCGAGACTAGGCGCTCGCGCTGCGCTTGCCCTTAGCCGTCGGAAAGCTCGCGCCAGATACGGTCGAAATCGGCGTGCGTGTCGCTGAAGGCTTCAACCAGTTTGGGATCGAAATGGCCGACTGAATCGATCCGCGCGTCGCCGCTGATGATGATGCTGCGCGCGGTCTCGTGATCGAAGGCGGGCTTGTAGGAGCGGGCGGTGCGCAGCGCATCGTAGATGTCGGCGATCTGGGTGATGCGCGCCGACAGAGGAATGTCTTCGCCGCCTAGGGCATTGGGATAACCGGTGCCGTCCCATTTCTCGTGATGGTTCAGCGCGATTTCCGCCGCCATCGCCAGATTGGGCGACTGACTGAGAATGCGATGGCCGTAGATGGTGTGGTTGTCCATTTCCTGGCGCTCGGTCTCGCTCAGCGGCCCGGCCTTGCCGAGCACGATGGGGTCGACGCTGATTTTGCCGAGATCGTGTAATTGCGCTGAATAGTGAATCTCTTCGCAGAACGCCGTGTCCATACCCACAGTCTGCGCCAGAAAGAAGCTATATTCGTTGACCCGGCGTGTGTGGTTGCCGGTGCCCTCATCGTAAATTTGCGCCGCGCGGGCGAGAAAATAGATGGTGTTTTCCAGCTCTTGTTTGGATTGCTGGACCGTCGCCGCTGGAACTAGTGGCGGTGTCTGCGTTTCCGTTTCGCCATCTGCGGCGATCAAATCAAAGGCCCGCTGCACGGCAGCCATGTCCCGCTGATCTATCGCCAGACCGGGATGATGGTCGATATACTCCGACAAGATAAACGCTTCGGTCATCAGAATACTCTAGGGCCGAGTTGAGGGAATTGTTAACCTGATCCGATTTTACCTCTCCGATCTTAATGAGCGGTGTAGAGACGGCGGGACATAGTATGTTTTCTGCGCGTGTCGCTGATCGGGGTAGGTTAAGATCGGGTTTTCAAGGCCATTCTTTTATAGCTCCATGACAGAACCGGTGAATAACTCCGCAAACGGCGTCCGGCGCGCCCGTTTAGCCGTAATGGCTGCGATGGCGCCGTTTCTGGGCTTGGCGTTCATGTTGAGCCAGTTTTTGCGGTCGGCGCCGGCGGTCATCGCGCCGGATTTGCGTAGCGAGCTGGACCTATCGGCGGCTGAACTCAGTAGCCTGCCGGCGGCGCTATTTCTCGGTTCGGCCTTGATGCAGCTGCCGGTCGGCGTTCTGCTCGACCGGTTTGGGCCACGCCGCACCATCGCCGGGTTCCTGCTGATTTCGGCCACCGGCACCCTGGGAATTTCCATCGCGCAAACGCCATTCACACTGGCCATTGCCCTGTTTATTGCCGGCTGCGGTATCGCGCCGGTCTATATGGGGTTGATCGTCATGCTGTCGCGCTGGGTGCCACGCGACCGTCTGGCGACGGCGAGTTCGATTGCGGTCGCGGTGAGCGGCGGCGGGTTGCTGTTATCGGCAACGCCGTTCGCCTGGGCCAGCGCGGCGATCGGCTGGCGCGATGCGTTGGGCCTTGTCGGCATCGGTGCTGCCGTTGTCGGCGTGGTGGTTTATTTCGTGGCACGCGACCGGCCGCCAGGCGCCACGGTGAACGAACCGGTGCCCGAAACCTTGGGCCAGACCATTCGCGGGATCGGACAAATTCTCGGCGACCGGCGGCTTTATGGCCTGGCGGCGGTGGCCGCCATTGCCGTGGGGTCCTTTTTGAGCACGCGCGCGCTGTGGACCGGGCCCTATCTCAACGATGTGTTCGGGCTCGATCTGATCGGCCGGGGCAACGTCATTCTCGCCCTGTCGTTCGCCTGGCTGGTCTCGGCGTTGTTCTACGGCCCGCTCGACCGCTTGTTCGATACCAGGCGTGGCGTGGTCAGCGCCGGCGCCATCTCCATGGCGCTGGTATTTGTGCTGCTGACCGTCAACAACAACAGCTCGGTCGCTCTGGTGACCGGGTTGTTTATTTTACTGGGCTTGGCGTCGGCCTTTACCGCGCCGATCTTCGCCCACGCCAGGTCGCTGTTCCCCGACAGCCATACCGGCCGCGCGATCACGGCGATAAACCTGTTCATCTGGGGCGGTGTGTTTATGGTCCAGGTGGTCACCGGCGCCATCGTCAACGCGTTCCCCGCCGACGCCGCCGGCCGCAGCCCGGTCGAGGCCTATCAGGCCATGTTCGCGACCCTGGCGGTGGCGCTCATCGTGGCGGTATTGATCTACCGGCGCACCGAAGACGTACCACCGTCCGAGGATGTGGGCCGCTAATCCTCGAGGCCGGCGCGGCGACTGATATCGTTGAACTGAACCTGCACATGCTGGCCGGCGAGATCGTCCGGCGCCTCGCGGGCGAGCCAGGTCATCACCTTGGCCGGACGCTCCGGCGGCTGCCCCTGGTCGGGGGTCAGCGCCGCCTGACGGAAGACCTTGCTGGAATAGATTTCGCGCACCATGTCGGTCTCGGTAAAACCGGGTGAGAAGGCAAAAATCTTGACGTTGGTGTCTTGTAGATCGAAATGCAGGCACTGGGTCATGGACAGTAGCGCCGCCTTGGACGAGCAATAGGCCGCGTAGAAGCGGTCGGGGATGAAGGCGCGGGCACTGGTCAGATTGATGATGGTGCCGGCGTCGCGCTCCAGCATCGAGGGCAGGGCGGCAAAGATCATGTTGTAGGGTCCCATCACATTGACCCGCTGCACCGCCAGATAATCTTCCGGGGTTACATCGGCGACGCTGCCCATCTTGCCCGAACCGGCATTGTTGATCAGGACATCGATGCGGCCATGGCGGGCCAGCAAATTGTCGACGAAAGCCTTCGCCGCCGCTTCATCGGAGACATCGAAGCCGTGGGTCTCGGCGGTGGCGCCGATGGCCTCCACGGCGGCCTTGGTCTCGGCGTTGGCATCGGCCGAGCGCGCGCACAGGATCAGCGTTGGTCCATCTTCGGCCAGCATCCGCGCCGCCGCGGCCCCAATGCCCCGGCTCGCCCCGGTCAGCACCACCACCTTGTCTTTTAAACTCGCCATCTTCGATTCCCTCAATTGCGTCCCGCATTATGGCGCGGTGCGCGCAAAAGAAAACGCCCGGGGAAAGCCCCGGGCGTTTTTAACTTAGTCTCGATTATGCTTATCTGTTGTTGCCGAACAGATGCAGCAGCATCAGGAACAGGTTGATGAAGTCGAGATAGAGACGCAGCGCGCCCATGATCGCCTTCTTGCCGGCGACTTCCGAACCGTCGACGGCGCTGTACATCTCTTTGATTTTCTGGGTGTCATAGGCGGTCAGGCCGGTGAAGATCAGCACGCCCAATACCGATACGACGAACTGGACCATTGTCGAGCCGATGAAGATGTTGACGATGCTGGCCAGGATGATGCCGATCAGACCCATGAACAGGAACGAGCCCCAGCCGGTCAAATCGCGTTTGGTGGTGTAGCCGTACAGGCTCATCGCCGCGAAAGTAGCTGCCGTAATAAAGAATACCCGCGCGATGCTTTCGCCGGTATAGACGACAAAGACCGAGGCCAACGACAGCCCCATAAGGCCGGCGAATATCCAATAGGTGAGCTGTGCGGATGCGGCGGACATCTTGTTGATGCGCGCGCTCAAGAAGAACACCATGCCGAGCGGCGCCAAGATCACGACCCAGACAAGGCCGCTGCCGAATATGGCGTTAAACACAGCCGGCGTTGAGGCGACGATGAATGCCACCGCACCAGTCAGCGCCAGACCGGTCGTCATGTAGTTGTAGACGCGCAGCATATAGGCGCGCAGACCCTCATCGATCTGAGCATCGGTGCCCGCGCGGCCCAAAACAACGCCGCGGTTAAACTGGTCAGACATATTTACCTCTTCATTCCCGTGAGAGCCGCCCATAGGGGTAGCTCTAGTGTGGCAAATATGGGGGTTCGCGGTCGCTAAATCAACCGGGAATGCGTTGGATTTATTGTGATCGTGAACGGCTAACTATCTGAAATAAATGTATATTCATGATTTGATAAGGCCGGTGTCAGCCGCCGCAACCGCCACAACAAGTCCCAATGCCAAAATACCTAGCCCGCTCGCCAGGATCACTGGCACAATTGGCGCCAATGCCGCGGACAGGATGACGCTCAAGGCGAAGCGAGCATAGGGTCGCCAAATGACCGGCGATTCATGCCGCAGGACCGGCACCGCCACCGAGGCTAGCAGCAAGATGTAATGGATCGCGCCAACGGCGATCACCCAGCCATCGACCCTGCCGCTACGCCATAACAGCACCGCCACCGAG
>JABDJY010000385.1 GCA_013003285.1 Alphaproteobacteria bacterium
CTATTACATCGTCACCGGAAACTGGCCGCCCCAGTCGATATCCAGGTTAAAGCGGTCCATCAGGTAGCCACTGATCTTGTGTTCAGGCTCGCGCAAAAGCTCCTGTTGATTAGGTATGCCGAGATAGAACCAGCGATCGCCGGCTTCGGGTCGGCAGAACAGCTCGCTAATCGCCTGCTTATCTGATGCGCCTTCCGCCCGACGGTCGACCACAACGCGGACGATCGTTGCCTCATCGCCGAAACCGATTTCCATGCGAATAGACTGGTTGCCTGCACAGTAGGACTGCGTCTGGGTCCGCACCACCCGTGCCGCGCCGACCGGGTAAGGCATGTTTGCCGCTTTCATACACACTTATACGCAAGTCCATGGGCCGCGGATTGGTTCGCTGGAGGCGCGGCGTCGTTGGCGCAGCGCAGCGTACTCGCGTCAAAAATCCAAAGTGATCTGCTTTGCGGCGCCGCCGGCAGCCCATGCCAGCTTTCTTATGCGCCGCTTAGTGGCAGACATATAGCTTTCGCGGCTAAAGTCTTCAGCGATAGAATTCGATTCTGCAGACGGCCAGGTCGGCAAGAAAGGCGCGGCCAATGGCGACCAGGCCAATGCGCCGTATCCGGGTCGTGTCGAGCGGTGCGTCGAGGCGATAAGGCAGAAACGTCGCGAACGGAAGATCAATCGTCGCCCAGTCGGGCCCGCCGATAAAATGAGCTCGATAAGATTGCCAAGGCCTCACGTTGTCCGGCGTGCGAAGATGGAGCGAGTACTGCTCATCATTGCCGCGCGCAACTAACCGGATGCCGGTGAAGCTCGAGGCATCGAGCGTACCGCCGGGTTTCAGGTCGAGTGCCGCTTGGATGAAACCGCCATTATTGTCAAGCTGCACGTCTCCGCTTAGCCGCAAACAACTGCGGCCTTCGATGATCTCATGGCTAACCGTGGCGACAGAGACACCGCCCATAACCTGGTCGCTGACTCCCCGCCATTGTGTGCCAAGCTTCGATACGAGGTCCGGGCTGGTAAAATCATCGATAAGCATGTCGCCACGTTGAGCTTGGGCATTAGCGAGAGGTAACGTCATCAAACCAAGCAGTAAAAGCCGCGCAACTCCCTTCGCGCCCATTCTGACTACTCCGTTCGCTTGGTTCGATTTGTGCTTGAGCGCGTACTTACAACGATTTCACATCGGTTATCGAGGGTACGGTATTCGTACTGCGCAATAGGAGGTTTCTGCAGCTTATGACGCGAAGCCGTCATCAACAAATGACCACTGTAGCGATGATCCACCAGCCGCAATAGAGCCCCTCGGGTTCCGGGCGAAGCCAATGGAAAGACTGCGACATGACGAACTCTTTTGATGACCGGATCAGTATATTCAATACGACCAATTCGGTCGGTCGGACCAGCTTGCCCGTCTTGGGGGTACCTTCATTCGCGCTGGCGGCGACTATTTCCAGCAGATCCAAATCCTGCCGCTCGACGTAGTAACGGTTACAAACAGTGGAGCGTCAAATGTTTTGCTATCTTTGTAAGCTTGGCGAGGCCATTTACCGAAGCCGCTCACCGAAATTTTGGTTAAATCCTGCCAACTAGGCGCGTGGCTTTGTCTTTTCAGAGAAACCGATTGAGCGCCGCGGACATCAAAACCAAGCGTGACGAGCCCGCCTTCTACGACTGTCTCGACTCAACGCTCGACTATTGCTGGCGTCTATTTCAGGCGGGCGTGACCGATCGTCAGTGCGCCTTTCACATGCCCACGCTGGCGACGGTTCGACCCGATGGGACGCCCTCCATCCGTACAGTTGTTCTGAGAAGCGTCGATCCTGACCGCAGGCAATTGCGCTTTCATACGGATATCCGATCATCAAAAGTCGGCGAAATAACGGAACAGCCCAGGGTCGCCGTTCACTTTTACGATGCGAAGTCGAAGGTACAATTGCGCATCGACGGAACCGCATCACTGCACCACGATGACGCGGCTGCAGCAAAGGCGTGGCGCGGAACCCGCCCCTTAAGCCGACAATGCTACAGGGTGGAGCAGAATCCAGGTACGGCCATCGCTGATCCTACCGAGGCATTTGCGCCGTCCGATTGGCAAGACGACGAGGCGGGCCGCAGCAACTTTGCGGCGGTTACCATCTCGTTTGACGCCCTTGAGTGGCTATACCTCTCGGCGCACGGCCACCGACGGGCACAATTTACGTGGCATGACGGCGATATGCGTGCCACTTGGTTGGTCCCCTGAGCGGACTCACGCCGATCGTTCTAGAGCGCTGTTCAGCGTGGCGCTGTTGACGGGTCGCGCACGATCGCGTCGAACAATCCCAGAACGGTGACATCTACTCAGACACTGCGCTCGAGCCGGCAAACGGATCTTAAAGTCGGGCTCATGAGTCGGTCCTTCAGCCGATAACGCTATTGCCGCACGCTACTGTTTTCCGATGCAACCTGAGAAAGTCGTCGATGTCGTCGAGCGTCGGCGCGAGGTTGCGAAGGGGTTTGGCCAGCGACGCGGCAAGGGCGACGTGGCCGATATCGGGGTAGACCCGTTGTTGCACCGTGCCGCCGGCGGTCCTTATCGCGGCCGCCAGCGCCGTCGTGTTGCGCGCCTTCACGGTGGTGTCGGTCGCGCCTGTGATCAGCAGAAGCGGCGGCGCGTTGCCGTCAACATGAGCGATCGGCTGGGTATCGGCCGGCGCCGGATCGCCGAAGATCGCCTTAAGCGAACGGCTCGACAGCGGTAGGAAATCATACGGGC